>JANPAU010000270.1:0-4617 GCA_031430055.1 Akkermansiaceae bacterium
AACCGAATTTCCAGCAGCAACCATGTTGATGACATTGCCGGTAAGAGTCGGAACTGAGTGAGTCACTGGCAGAATCGCGCCGATCACGCCGAAGGGCGCGTATTCCTCAAGGGTGATGCCGCCGTCGCCACTCATCGCGTAGGGCTGGAGCCACTCGGTGCCGGGAACGTTTTTGGTGATGAGAAGTTTGCCAATTTTGTGATCCAAACGGCCGATTTTGGTTTCTTCCATCTCAAACTTGCCCCACGGCTCGGCGTTCGCGACGGCGAGGCCTTTGACGATTTCGATCACCTTGGCCCGACCGGCGACTCCGAGTTTTTTCAACTGGAGATGCGCGTCGGTGGCGGCGTGCGCGGCCTTGTCCACGCAGGTGAAAACCCCGCGCTGGCCAGATGCACCGCTGCAACCGCAGCCGCAGGAAGATGACTTGGCGGTGGGCGATGCCGAGGGCGCAACTTGGACACCAGTGGTCGCAAGGCGGGAAATAACGGATTCGACGACAGAGCGAAGAGTTTCGGGATCGAGAGTTTTCATGCGGGAAAGTGAAATTGGAAGAATGGCGAAATGCCTAATCGGTTAGTGAGACGGATGAAGTTAACCGCCTTTATAAACAGTTTTACCGAGGACTTCGACGCGGTCGATGATTGCGACGATGGCGGCATCCACCGGGATGAGCTTCAAGCCTTGCGCGGCTCGGGCCGAGCTGCCTTGGCAGAAGAGCACCAGCTCGCCTTCACCGGCACCCACCGTGTCGATCGCGACAATGGTGTTTTGGCCGTCCTTGAATTTGGATGGATCCTTGTCGTCGACGAGTTTTGGACGGAGAAGGAGCAATTTCCTTCCGACCATCAGCTCATCCTTTTTCGTAGCAACGACTTGTCCTATGACTTCTGCGAGGAACATCAGGGCTTGGAGTTAGACCACACCTGCTCCCGGTGAAGGCAGCAGATGCGGCATGACAGAATTACTTGCGAGGAGCGCGAGCGGCGGCGGTGGCATCTTTCGGAAGCACACCATCGATGGCGTCGTCAGGACGGGCGATGACGTGAGCGCTAACGACTTCACCGGACTCGGAAGCGGCGGCGGCACCGGCATCAAGCGCGGCTTTGACTGCGGCGACATCACCGGTGACGACTGCGTTGCAAAGAGCGCTGCCGACTTGTTTCATCGGTCCGACGAGTTCAACGTTTGCGGATTTGAGCATCGCGTCAACGCCGACGACGAGACAGGCGAGGCCGCGGGTTTCGAGGAGTCCAACTGCTTGTTTGGCCATGGTAGTATTATGTTTAGTGTGAGTTATGAGAGAGAATCAAGAAAGCTTGCGATAGACCTCGCGGGCGAGGACGAGTTCCTCATTTGCCGGGATTACGATAATTTTTACCGGCGAGTCATCGCTGCTGATGACGGCCTCGGTGGCGCGGCATGCTGAGTTTTTTACGGCGTCCAGATGAATACCGAACCCTTCAAGGCCCTTGCAGACCGCCGCGCGGGTGGCGATCCCATTTTCGCCGATGCCGGCGGTGAAGACGAGTGCATCGAGGCCGCCGAGTTCGAGTTGAAAAGCTCCGATCCAATGACGGATCGAGTGAACCATGGTATCGATGGCAAGCTGCGCATCGAGATTTCCATCTGCAGAGGCATTTTCGATATCCCGAGCGTCGTTGGACACTCCGGAGATTCCTAGCAGGCCGGATTCTTTGGTCAGTTGGTGCTCAGCTTCGTCTAACGAAATGCCGAGAGTGCGCATGGCATACGGAATCGCACCTGAGTCGAGATCCCCCACCCTGTTGTTTTGCGGGAGGCCGCTTTGAGGTGAAAATCCCATGCTTGAGCCGATCGCGACGCCATTGCGAATGCCGGTAACGGAACTGGAGCCACCGAGATGACAGGAAACCACACGCAGCGGATTGCCCGAGACAGCTTGAGGACCATCCAGATAGAGACGCCTTGCGATTTCAGCCACGTCTTCGCGATCGCAGAGTTCCGCAGATCGCTCGGCGATGAATTTGTGACTCGCTCCATGGAATCCATAGCGGCGGATACCAATATCCCGCCAAGCACGGGGAATGGCGTAAGAATATGATTCAGGGCTCGTCCACTGATAGAACGCAGTTTCAAACAACGCAACCAGCCGGGCGTGTGGCAGTGATTTCTCAAACTGCCGAATGCCTGCGGCATAGGGCGGATTGTGCGCCGGAGCCACCGCAGTGAATCCTTCCAGTGCGGCGATGGCTTGCTGATCGGCGATCACGCAACCGCTGAGATTCTTGCCTAAGACGGTCTTGAATCCCACGGCTTCGATTTCATCGGAGCTAGCAATCACACCATCCCGCTGGAGAGCAGCAAGGGCATCGTCGATCACCGCCGCATAGTCGGTCACGCGTTCATAGCCGCCCTTGGCAATCACCTCCCCGCCGTTCCCATCCATGCGGAAGAGACGGTATTTGAAAGAGGTAGAACCCAAGTTGGCGACGAGAACGAGCATCTTGATGTGATGATAGATCGATCAGGAAATCCAAGTGCCGAGCTTCGACAAATCGTCGTGCGGGCGTGGGATGATCTGCACGGAAGTGACCGTGCCGATTTTCGATCCTGCTGCGGCGGCGGCGTCGAGGCCGGCTTTGACGGCGGCGACATCTCCAGTGAAGAAACCGGTGACAAGGCCGGAGCCGATTTTATCCCAGCCGGTCATTCTGATATCAGCAGCCTTCAGGGCTGCGTCAGAGGCTTCGATGAGGGCGACGAAACCTTTGGTTTCGATGATGCCGATTGCTTGCTTGGCCATGGTAGTAGGAAGTTGAGAGTTGTTGGTTGATAGTTGAGAGTCAGAAAGATCTCAGGCGATGCCGAACTGGCTGAGGAGCTCGGCATGAGGGCGGGCGATGACGTGCGATGAGACAAGCTCACCGACGCGACCGGCGGCTTCGGCACCGGCATCGACGGCGGCTTTCACGCTGCCGACGTCGCCTTTGACGAGCACGGTGAGGAAGCCGCCGCCGGTTTGAATTTGTTTAACGAGTTCGACGTTGGCGGCTTTGGCCATTGCGTCAGTGGCTTCGACGCTGCCGACGTAGCCTTTGGTTTCGATCATGCCGAGTGCAGTGCTCATGGTATTAGTTAGTGGTGTGGGATTGGATTGAGATTACTTGGTGAGTTCGCAGAAAGTGTCGGTCTTGAGGCCGCAGGCGTTGCCTTCGTCGGTGTCGATGTGAACCTCAAGCTTGAAGGAGGGATCCACACGGACGATGAGATTGTCAAAAGTCATTCCAAGCGGTCCATGGACTTTCAATTTCATCGTATCGAGATGTTTCACACCATAATAGGCGGCGTCATCGGGATGCATGTGGGCGTGAGGTTGGGCACGGATGACTCCTTCATCCATCTGGAAATAGCCGTGAGGCCCCATGAGCATGCAACCAGGCGTCCCCTTGATGGCACCGGACATGGCGACCGGAATGTCGAATCCGAGCGAAATCGCATCCGTGTAGGCGAGCTCGACCTGGTTGAGGTCGCGGCATGGACCGAGGATCCGAAGATTGGAAATAATCCGACTGCGTGGACCGATCAAAGTGATCGATTCCTTGGCGGCGTATTGACCATTCTGATAAAGGCCTTTCATCGGCGTGAGCTTGTGCCCTGGGCCGAAAAGGGCTTCCACTGCGGCCTGCGTGAGATGGCAGTGGCGTGCTGAGATATTAACGAGCAACGCATTAGGTGCCTTGGATGCTGCCGGTAAAGCCAAACCAAGGCTGGCATAGACTTGCTCCCGAACGAGGTGTTCAACGATTGCCCTTGGCGTGGATTGAGAAATCGGAGCGGTCATCTGTGCGCCTTCAGTCGTCGGATTGAATTGACAAGTCAACTCAAATTCCAATTATTACCAAAAAAACAAAGAAAAACACGAATCATGCTCGCGATCGACCGACAAAACCGAATTTTAGAACTCCTCAAGAACGCTGGATCCGTCCGCACCATCGAGACCGCCGCTGAGCTTGGAGTCACCGATGAAACCGTCCGCAAAGATTTTGAATTGCTAGAAAAGCGCGGCGAACTGATCCGCACCCACGGCGGCGCAAGTCGCCCGCAGCGGATTCGGGAAGATCTTCCATTCACCGAGCGTCAAGCCGTCCGGCGGGAGGAAAAACAGGCCATCGCCCGTCAGGCCGCAAGCCGCATCCAGGCAAACGAAACCATTTTTCTCGATGCCAGTTCCACGGTTCTAACACTCACCGAGTTTCTGCCAGACTTACCCCTGACGATCCTGACCAATGCGCTGAATATCTTCAATGCACTATCAGACCGCCCAAATCTTGAACTCATCTGCACGGGCGGCCTGTTCGATTCCAAGTCGCGCTCGTTCATTGGGCTGACTGCCGAAAAGTCGCTTCAACGTTACAACATTCACCGCATGTTCTTCTCGGGAAACGGGCTCCACTTGGAGCGCGGTGTCAGCGAGAGTAACTCCCGTCAAGCGGCCTTCAAGGAGCGCGTCATTGCCATTGCAGAGGATGTTGTCTTTCTAGCAGACCATTCCAAGTTGGGCCAGAAAGCCGCGTTCTTCTTCGCGAACATCGCAGACATCAGTTGCCTCATTACCGACAAAGCCGCTGACGAGGA
>JANPAU010000271.1:0-15212 GCA_031430055.1 Akkermansiaceae bacterium
CCAAGCAGGGGTTTCAATTCGCCGACGAGCGCCGTTTCTCCTGCATCGAGCTGGCGCATTTCCATCGCGAGGCTGGTGGCTTCGAGTTTTGCTTGGCCGGCGTCGAGTGGCGACCCTTCGCCCTTCGCAGCGATCTCCGACAGGAATTTCGCGAACTCGCTGGAGATGTCGGATTGCTCGCGCAGCAACTCGCGGCGCTGACGGGTAGCGAGAATCTTCACCACCGCCTCACGCGCTTGTCCGGTGAGCTGGCGCTCGATTTCCCGGACTTCGGCCTCAGCGGCCTTCAGTTCGGTGAGCGAGACATCCTTTTCCAACTGCAATCTGCCGGTGACCGGAAAACGTTGGGAGATGCCAACTTCGAATTTCCCCTCGCGGAAACGCGAGTTCTGTTCGAGGCCGGTTTCGAGTTCCGGATTCGTCAAACGACCGGATTGATTCATGCGTCCGACAGCCTCCTGAATACGGAGGCGGACAGCGGCGAGATCGGGGTTTTGGGCGCGGATACGGTCGCCTATGCTCGCTAGCGAGACAACGACGGAAGGCTCGGCAAAGAGCGGATGAACCGCGAGGGCACAGGCCAACGCGGCTACAAAACATAGTTTGGACATGGTAATTTAAGTTGGAAGTGCCACCCCAATGTGGGGAACGAGCACGGAATTGTTCGGTTGTATCAGAAACCCAAGTCGCAAGGGTGCGATCCATTGGGCAAGGACATCATGCCACCAAGGCACGACGGAGCATCGCTAGAGGACGCTCAAATAATAGGCGGTCTATCCGAAGATAAACACGGAGCTTCGGGAATTAGCTCGGACTCAGGCCGCAAACGCAGCCGAATGGATGTAGGCGCTGCTAACCGACCGACAAAATCGTTTTCCGAAACGAGAGGAGAAACATGGCATAATACACCACAATGATGATGGTGATGTTCTGCGGGGCAATTCTCTTCATTGGAAGGATCGCAAGGCAGACTTTCCTCGTGATGGTGATCACAATGAACGCCTTGGTGCATTGAGACCATCACTTCGCAGGGATCTTTCGCCAATACACGGGCTTGCAGTCCGATGAAGACGGCGAGCACCAGAATGAATGACGCAACAAGACGCATGTCGAAGCAGACGGATAAGTGAAAATTAACTCATAGCAAGGAATTTTTCTGCGTTGGCAGCTAGTCAACGCACTTTTTCACTGAGTTGATAACAAGCTCGATTCACTACGCCGCGCCCTTGGATTCCCCTTGACGGGCGATGACGATGACGGGCCTTATGGCGTGGTGAAAACCCGCTTATTTTGGATTGCAGGAGTGTTCTTGGGATTGACAGCGCTTACGATTGGCCAGAACGAAGCCACTACCGAACTCCGGAAGGAACTCGACGCCATCCGCGGCGACTATGAGAAACGCATCAATCAACTGGAGGCTAGAATCCAGGAGTTAGAGGCGAGTCCAACTCCATCACCCAAGCCGGAAGCGAAGCAGGCCCCCAAACTTCGCAAGAAAACTCCACAAGTCGAAGACACCGACTCCGAACCTCGCGAGAAATCCGAACGTGAAATTGGTGACACGGATCTCGAACCGAATGCAAGAAACTCGGAAATGGAGGCGAAGGCTCTGGAACGTGCCCAACGCAAGGCTACCGACAAAAAATTTAAAGGTAATACTGAGATTCGGGATCTCGCCCAAGGATTGAGCGAAGAAAATCTTCTCGCCGATCGGATTGAGGAGATCCTGCAAGGCTATCTCGACATTTCGGGATATTTCCGCGCAGGCTATGGCCGTTCTAACGAAGGCGGGCCTCAACAAGCCTTTGGAATTCCAGACCTGGCAAAGTATCGCTTGGGAAATGAAGCAGAAAACTATGGTGAACTCGCGTTCGCAAAAACATTTTTCCCGCTTGGCATGTTTGGCAGCGAGAAGGGCGAACTGGAAGGACCAATCGCCCGGATGACTTACCGCCTGTCGTTTTACAACCCATACGACAATTACGGGTCCGCCCAAGATACGCAATTCGGTTCACCAGAAGTCTGGGCGTCAGTCGCCAACGTGATTTCTGGAATGCCCGATGCGAAGTTCTGGGCAGGAGATCGATTCTATCGGCGCCATGATATCCACATCAACGACTTTTACTTCTGGGATATGAGTGGCGGCGGCGGCGGAGTCGAAGACGTAACGCTGGGTAACGGCAAGCTCGCACTTGCCTGGATTGGAAATGGCGCACAGAGCGGAGTGGTGAATGGTTTCGATTCTCCAGATCCAGAAAATGAAGCCGGTTTTAGCAAAACGAGCTTCGATCTCCGCTATTACGATTGGGGATTCCTCGGCGGAACCGGTGAGGTCGGGTTAATCTATTCCCGCGCCAATTCAGGTAACGACGTGAACGGCCTGAGCGCACCTAACTCTAATGGAATCGCACTCAATCTCGTAAAGACCGACAAAGAATTCCTGGATAAAAACAGCCTCAACGTGATGTCACTTCAGTTCGGCACCGGACCCGCATCCTCGTTCACTTCCGGGTTCGAAACGTTTTCCACCCCAGCTGGCTCTTTCATCCGCCCAGCGCCTGAGGAAGCGTGGAGACTCCGCGCGACGGAGCAGTTAGTCATCCAGCCAATCGAGGAGTTTTCTATCGGTGCGGCCATGGTCTATCAATACACCGACTACGGGATCGATATTCCCAATCAGCAGTGGCTTTCGGGCGGATTGCGACCGATTTGGCACATCTCCGATGGCTTCAGTCTCGCATTTGAAAGCGGAGTGGACTGGGCATCTTCCACTCAAGGCGGCGAAGGCGGGACTTTGGGGAAATTGACCATCGCCCCGCAGGTCTCGATCGGGAACGAATTCTTCAGCCGCCCGGTGCTGCGCGCGTTTTTCACCTACGCGATGTGGACAGAGGGTCTTCAAGGCGAAGTGGGAGGGCTCGATTACAACGACAAAACATCCGGGTGGACTTGGGGTGTGCAGATGGAGTCTTGGTGGTGAGATCAATTTCCTTTCGGTCATGAAGTCGGACGAAACGAAGCGCGAATATCCCGCCTCACGAGGCTGAGCTTTCCGACATCGAGGGGGTTGCCATAGGCTAGATTTTCTCTACGATCTGGCTCGAAATGAGCGCCATCCACGAATCCCTCACCGCTGCGGTTGCCAATGGCAGCCTGCTTGAGTCCGCAAAAACCAACATCACGGCGCTGCTGGGCGGCACCACGAGTGTCATCGCGCCGCTGGCGATTCAGGAATTGGTGGATGCCGGAGCTTGGGAGGAACTCAACGACCGGTTTTTCAAAACCCTCGCGTTCGGCACCGGCGGGCTGCGTGGACGGACGATCGGTCGCATGGTGACGAAGGCCGAGCAAGGCGCTGGTGGCCCGAATGATCGCCCGGAATATCCTTGCGTGGGCACCGCGACGATGAATTTTTACAACCTCAGCCGCGCCGTGCGGGGCTTGATCGCTTATGCGAAAGAATTCGCCGGGCCAGATCGCAAGGCCGTGCTCGTCTTGGCTCACGACACCCGCCATTTCTCGCGGGATTTCGCAGAATTCTGCGCCAAGACTTGCGCGGATCTCGGCTGTGATGCTTATCTCTTCGAAGGCGCGCGCTCTACGCCGCAGCTTTCCTTCGCCGTGCGCGAACTCCGTGCCGACGCCGGTGTCGTCCTAACTGCTAGTCACAATCCGGCGCACGATAACGGTTTCAAAGCCTATTTCAACGACGGCGCGCAAATCGTCGATGCCCACGCCGACGGCATTGTTAGGGAAGTGAACGCGATCACCAGCGAGTTCTATGAAGATGCTCCCGTTCGCGGCACCATCACCACCCTCGGTGCGGAAATGGACGCGCTCTACGTCAGCCGCCTCAAGACTTTGCTGCTCAAACCATCTCTGCTAGAAGGTGCGTCTACCAAAATCGTCTTCACCAATCTCCACGGCACCGGCGGCCACATCAACGTGCCGATGCTGCGGGATTTCGGCTTCGATGTGCTCACGGTGCCCGAGCAGGACATCCAAGACGGCCGTTTTCCCACCGTGGAATCACCCAACCCTGAAAACGGGCCGGCGCTCAAGATGGGCATCGATCTCGCCGAGCAATCGGGTGCGGAAATTGTCATCGGCACCGATCCCGATGCCGACCGCATGGGCGTGGCCGTCCGCGATGCCGCCGGAAAAATGGTCCTGCTCACCGGCAATCAAATCGGCTCGCTGATGGCTTGGTATCGCCTGAAAACCTGCTTCGAACTCGGCTGGCTCACCAACGCAAATCGCAACCGCGCCGTGCTCGTCAAAACCTACGTCACCACCGAACTCCAGCACGCCATCGCCGACGGATTTGGCGTCAGCATCGTCGATACGCTTACCGGTTTCAAATACATCGCCGGAAAACTCCGGAAATATGAAAACGCGATCCCTGCCGACAAGCGGGGTGATTACCGTTCGCTCAGCGAGGCCCAGACGCGCGCGCTTCGCCTTGAATACTCGCGTTTCTTCGTCTTCGGCGGCGAGGAAAGCTACGGCTACCTCGGTTCCGACGCCATCCGCGACAAAGACGCGAATGGCGCTGCATTGATGTTCGCCGAAGTCGCGGCCTACGCGAAATCCGTCGGCAAGACACTGCCGGAGCTGATGGACGACATTTACAGCGAATACGGCTACTACTTGGAAATCGGTAAATCCCTCGTCATGGAAGGCGCAGACGGCGCAGCAAAAATCGCCGCGCTCGCGAATTCCTACGCTGAAAACCCGCCGACCGAGGTCGATGGTTCCGCCGTCCTGCGCGTCCGGGATTTCGCAAAACAGGATCTCTTCGATCAAGAGGGCGACCTCCTCCCGAAGGAAAAAATGCTCTTCGTCGATCTCGAAGACGGTCGTTCCTTCGCCGTCCGCCCATCCGGCACCGAGCCGAAAATCAAATACTACCTCTTCGGTAAAAAAGCCCCCGACGGTGATCTCTCCGCCGCAAAATCCAGCGTGCAAGCCGGTCTCGCGGCCCTATGGTCTTGGATCGAAGCTGACGCCGCGAAGCGCTAAAACATAGTCCACGACTTCAGTCCGTTCTTCATCCATAAGAGCCGTCTTCTTGGCGAAATCAAGGCCACCGTAAAAAACCCTAACACCCCACTCCCTAAAACTTCCATGAAACTCAAATTCTGCGGTGCTGCTGGCACCACCACCGGTTCGCAACATCTGTTAGAGATCAATGGCAAGCGCATCTTGCTTGATTGCGGACTCTATCAAGGGTCACGCAAACATGCTTACGAGGTGAATTGCTGCTTCCCGCACTTCGATCCTCGGACGATCGATGCGGTGATCCTTTCGCACGCCCACATCGACCACAGTGGAAATTTACCGAATCTCACCGTCAAGGGCTACACCGGAAATATCTACGCCACCCACGCGACTCGGGATCTCTGCCAAATCATGTTAGCAGACTGCGCTCGGATCCAAGAGAGCGACATCGACTGGCTCAACAAACACCGGAAAAAGGAAGGTCTTGCGCCTGCCACGCTGCTCTATAACGAGATGGATGCAGAACACTGCTTGCGGCAGTTTGTGACAATCAGCTACGACCGCCCGATGATGGTGGCAGACGGGGTGACGGTGACATTCATCGATGCCGGCCACATCCTCGGAAGCGCGCAGGTGCTGCTAGAAGTGGACGATCACTCGGATGGAAAGAAGAAGCGATTTCTCTTCTCGGGCGACGTCGGGCGCGGCTCGAATGAAGTCCTGCGAGATCCTGTGGCCGTGCAGGACGTGGATTTCCTGCTGATGGAGAGCACCTACGGCGGCCGCGAGCACGAAGCTCCGCCGGGGCTCGATCATCATTTCGCGGAGATTATCCGGCAGGCCCATCACCGTGGCGGAAAGATCCTTATTCCCGCCTTCGCGGTGGAGCGGACACAGCAAATTCTCTATGTGCTGCATGATTTGTTCGAGCGCGGCGAGATCCCCGAAATCCCGGTTTACGTGGACAGCCCATTGGCGGTGAGTGCGACGGAGATTTATCGGCTGCATCCGGAATCATTCAACCAGGAGGTCTACGAATCGCTGTTTGAGAGGGAAAACCCGTTTGGTTTTGAAAATCTAACTTTGGTTCGCTCAGTGAATGGCTCGAAGGCGCTCAACGACATCGAAGGTGTGGCCATCATCATTTCCGCGTCCGGCATGTGCGAGGCGGGCCGAATCCTCCATCATTTAAAAAATAACATCAGTGATCCGAAGACCACGATTCTGTTTGTAGGCTATTGCGCGGAAAACACGCTGGGCCGCCGCATCCGCGATCATGAGCGGGAAGTCTCAATCCTCGGCGACCTTCACAAGGTGCGAGCGAAGGTTGAGATCATCGATTCATTTTCCGGTCACGCCGATCACTCGGAGCTGCTGGACTATTTTAAAAGGATGGGTGGTAAAAAAGAACGAATCTGGCTGGTCCACGGCGAGCCTGAAAACGCACTCAAACTCCGCGAAGGATTGCTGGCGCTGCACAGCGGCTCAGTGGAAATCGGCACACTCGGAACGGAAGTGCAGTTCTGAGATTTTCAGGAAGTTTATCATTGCTGAAATTTTTCAACCTTTCCGCTTGATGCGGGTAAATCGGCATTGCACCGTTTTCGCACATGGAAGTTTCGAAGCAAAATTCACCGACCCCCACTGAAATCATCGATTGGCTCAACGATGAAGGAGTGCTCGAACTGGATTGGGATTTCCCCGAAGATGGTAATCTAGCCGAAGCCGGACTCGACTCGATGGCGGTGGTGCAATTGGTCGTCGCGGTGGAAGACCGGTTCGGAATCGAACTGCCGCCTGAAGACCTGAGTAAAGCGAATCTCGCCACGCCAACGACACTCGCGGCATTGATCGCCTCGCGGATTTGATAGAACCGGCGCAGAAGGGACGAGCTTAGCGCCTCACAGGAGCATCGATGATGCCTTCCGCTGTTTCCTGTTTGAGGCGGAGTTGGCCGCAAGCGGCATCGATATCGTGGCCTTTTTCAAGGCGCAAGTTGGCGGTGACCCCAGCGTTTTTGAGGATTTCTTGGAATGCGCGGCAGTGGTTGTTCGGCGGGCGTTTCCATTCTAGACCCTCGACGGTGTTGTTGGGAATGAGGTTAACCTTCGCGCCGAGGCGTCTTGCGTGGCGGGCGAGAATGGTGGCTTGCGCGAGCGAGTCATTCACGTCTTGGATGAGGATGTATTCGAGCGTGAGCTTCTGAGTCTTTTTCGCGTTCCAATAGTCGAGTGCTTCGAACAACTCGGCGACTGGCCACTTTTTGTTGATCGGCATGATTTGCTCGCGGACGTCGTCGGTGGCGCCATGCAGGGAAATCGCGAGGCGGATCTGCTGCGGATGCTCGGCAAGTTTTTTGATCTGGGGGACAAGGCCGGAGGTGGAAATGGTGAGATGGCGTGCGCCGAGGTGCAGAGTTTTCTCGCCAGTGATGAGGGCAATGGCAGCTAGCAGATTGTCGAGATTGGCCATCGGTTCGCCCATGCCCATGAAGACGAGCGAGTCGACGCGCTCGCCGGAGAGCTGCTCAGCGGCGAGCACTTGTCCGGCGATTTCTGCGGCATCGAGATTCCGAGTAAAGCCGGCGAGACCTGACGCGCAGAATTTACAGCCATAAGCACAGCCGACTTGTGAGGAAACACAAAGCGTGCGGCGGTCGGATTTCTCGCCGTAAAGCGCGGGATTAGCCGGGATGAGCACACTTTCGACGTAACGCCCGTCGTGCAGGCGGAAGAGGAACTTGCGTGTCGTATCGGCGGAGCCCTGAGTGGTGGAATGTTCGAGTGCGCTGAGGCGGAAGGAGCTTGTTAGTTTCGTACGGAGAACGGCGGGGAGATTGCTCATCGCGTCGTAGGAGGTGACCTTTTTTTTCCAAACCCACTCAAGAATTTGAGCGGCGCGGAAGGCGGGTTGGCCGGCCTCTTTCAGCCACACGGCGAGAGCTTCGGGAGATTGACCGGTGAGTGACGGGAGCATGGTGGGAGTAAATGCGAGAAATCGGGAGCTGAAAGATCTGGTGCCGCGTGGTCACTTGGAAAATCAAAACATCATCAATTCCAAGGTAACGCGCCGGGGCCAAGTTTCGTTGCAGATCCTCGGGTGACCAGAATTTTCCGATTTTGCGCTGTAAAATAGCATCATTTCAAAAACCACCGTAGTGTTCTGCAACCATCACCGCGCCAAGTATGTCTGCTGCGAGACGCAGCAGACACATTCAGAAATTCATCCGCCATAGTCAACTTTCCAGAGAGCGTGTTATTGGGTTCAATTCCAGCGTTCTTCCGGTATCGACGGTACATCTGCTAGGGCTGACCTTGCTGCTGTTGTTGCTCCTGCTGTTGGCGCTGCTGCTCTTGTTGCTGGCGTTGCTGCTCCTGTTGTTGCTGCTGACGTTGTTGTTCCATCTGCTGTTGGCGCTGTTGCTCTTGTTGTTGCTGACGCTGTTGTTCTATCTGCTGTTGGCGTTGCTGTTCTTGTTGTTGCTGACGCTGTTGCTCTTGTTGTTGCTCCCGCTCTTGCGCGGCACGCTGCTGCATCGCTTCCCGCTGTGCTTCGCGGGCTTGCTCGGCTTGGGCTTGTTGCTCGAGTTGACGTTGCTGGGCTTGCTCTTGCCGTTGCTGCTGCATCGCTTCTTTCTGTGCTTCGCGGGCTTGCTCTTGCGGGGGCACGACTTGTTTTGGCACTTCGCGAGTTGACTCGGTAACAGGCGGCTTTTCCTGTTGAACTTGTTCTTGGTCCTTATCGATAATCACTTCTTTCGGCTTCTCGATGACTTGCTCTGTGGCAGGCAATTTTTCCGGAATTACTTCCTTCTGGACTAACTCTTTTTCTTTCGAAGTATCGCGAGCCGGATCAATCACAGGCTGGTTTTCAATCAACTCCGCTGGAGTCGGTTCAAGAGGTTTGTTTGTCGCAAGATCTTGGGCAAGCTCACTCGCCTTCGCGGGTTTCTCCGGGCGCTTTGGCTTTTCCCGCCCGATCATCCCCGGTGGCAGCGCATCCTCATCAAGGGGGCGTTCTGGCTTTGTTATAGCAACTCCATCGGTTGCATCTGCCTGCTTTTGGGCGGTCTGAGCAGGCTCTTGCGGCGTATCCTCCTTGCGACCGATGCTTGGATCACGGTCTTTGCCCGGCTTCTCAGCGTCATTTGGACGATTCGGACGACCGTCACCTTTCCCGATTTCCTGAAGCCCCTTGTCTGGACCTTGACCGTCTCTCGGCCGTCCATCTACGACGGTTTCTTGCTTCCTAGGTTCAATCTTGGGAGCTGGATCCTCTTGCTGGCGATCAGGATTCAAAGCGACCTCTTGGTCTTTTTGTTGTTTCTCAAGCAGCTCCATCTCACGACGATTTTCCTGCAATTTCTCCAGACGACGTTGGTCAAATTTTTCACGCCCACCGAGTTTCGTGATGGCTTGGTCAGCGTTCTGACGTCCCTCTTCGCGACTCTCACGATAGCGATTGGAAATTTCTTTGCTGAGATCCTGACTCCGCTCAACCGACACGGACTTCATGCGCTCTTTGATCCGAACTGGCTTGAGCCGATCATTCCAGCTCGCATCAAGATTCGGCGCACAAACGGCCAGTCGGTCGCCCTGAAATCGCGGACGCATCGCTAACGGATCTCGGCTTGGTCGGGGATTCGAATTCACATCCAGCCGGTAAAACGGCAGGGATCTACCTACGCGAGCACTCATGTCCTTGTAGCGAGGTCCACCGCAAATGACTTGCCGATTGTCGATGTGGATGTTCGTGATGTTGGTAGTTTGTCCGAACATTCCGACATTCTCATTTCTCGGCAAACAATGCCGATAGACCGGGCTGCCGAAATGACGAGCACTCACGAAATTGAATGATGACGCACCGATGCTGAATTGCACATCCACGCCGGAATTCCAACTCTGTCCACGATAGGCGAGAGTCTCCGGCGGAAGCGGTGCCCAGCCGATATGACTGTTATTCTCACGCCAGGAGACCCAGGAAGGTGCCCATTGTGATCCCGGCACCCAGATCCACCCACGGCCACGCAGTAAGGCCCAGCGTCCATAATGATAAGTGGCCCAACCGAACGGCTCTTCGGAAACCCAGGTCCATCCACGGTCACTGCATACCCAGCGTCCGCGCGAATAAGGCCTCCAATTCGTCTCCCGCACGACCACAGGCTGCCAGACATAACCATAGTCCGGTGTTTCAAACCAAGAACCGTAAGATGATAGAGAATCGTAAAACATCCCATAGTCTCCCACTGGCACGCTCTGTTGCGTAGATTGAAACGGCAAGGCTTCACGGCCGGCGAGTTCTTGGTCCCGCTCGCTCAGTTCTTGTCCGCGGGCGAGAATGTCGTCCTGCTTCCTCTCAAGATTCGTTTGCTGGTCATCCAGCCGCCCTTCCCGGTCTGCTAGAGCATTCTCTCTGTCGCGGAGTGCCTCGTCTTTCGCTGCCGCAGCCTCTCCCTTGCGCAGCTCAAGCGCGGTGCGGTCTTCTTCGATTTTTGCCCGCTCGCGCTCGATCGCGTCCCGCTCAGATGCCAATTTTTGATCTTCGATTTGGCGTTCTAAATCTCGCTGCCGTTCCTCTGCCGCCAAGTTCCTTTGCTCGAGTTCGGAAATTTTCTTTGCGATGTCCGGCGATGATTTGTCACAGCCAGCTGCCGTGAACATCACAAGAGCGGCAAGTGGAACGAGGTAGGGATTCTTCATGGTTTTCGGGGAATTCGTCACCTTCGACGCAAAGCCCCTCGGCGTCATTCAAAAAATGTCAACCCTACGACTAAACTCCGGAAACTTCGAAAATCACCCGTGGCTGACCGGTGCGCCCACCGGAAAGTTCGCGTCGCGCGACCCGCACTCCGAGCAGTTGCTCGATCATCCGCAACTCCATGGCTGCCGCCCTCGGGTAGCGCTCGAAAATTCGCAATAACGGATTGTGATACTCCTCGATACAAAGCCCTTTGCCCGGTTCCTCCCCGACTCGGGCAGAACAACCTTCCTTGTTCCGAAGGGCCACCAGCTTACTCGCCTTAGCTGTTAGTGAAGACTCCCTGGAGAGCATAGGCAGCCACTTTTCCTGCTGGTGTTGGAAATGCTGAAACAATAATTTATCTGGTGCATTGTCGCCATACTGGCCTCTCAGAACGTCTAGCAAGTCCAGTGTAAAACCCGATCCCGCCTCGGGAAACAAGGCATCTGCTTTGACCCCCAGACTGTAAAAAATTTCGGGTCGCCCCACCACGGTGCGAGGAATCCGCGAGCGATCCAGATAACCCGCCTTCTTGAGCTCTTCACAATGCTGCTTCACCGCCATGTAGCTCGCGTCCACACGCTTCGCCAGCTCACTGACGGGGAGTCCGCCGGAGAGTTTGAGTTCCTCGAGCACCACGCGCCACTGCGGCTTGATCAAATCTTGAAAAACTGGGAGCAGCATAGGGGGGACTGCAAATCTGGATAGTTTCGGAACTTTCGGCAATCCACAATTTTCAACAAACTGCTCGATTCCCACTCAGCATTGGTCTCTACATGCCCCCTCATGTCCGCACGCACCGGCATCCTTCTCGTCGTCTCGGGTCCATCCGGCTCAGGAAAAACCACGCTTTGCCGTCGCTTGGCCGAATCTGGCGAGGCTCATTACTCGATTTCCTGCACCACCCGCGCCCCACGCCCCGGCGAGGTGAATGGTAAGGACTATCACTTTCTCACCCTCCAGGATTTTCAGCAAAGGCTCGATGCCGGGGATTTCCTCGAAAATGCGGTCGTCCATGAGAATCTTTACGGCTCTCTCAAGTCCGAGGTCATCGCATTCCTCCAGGCCGGCACTGACGTCGTCATGGACATTGACGTGCAGGGCGCGGATCAGATTCGAAGCTGCCAAGATCCGGAAATCCAGCGGGCCTTCGTCGATCTTTTCGTGATGCCGCCCAGCGAGGAAGAGCTTCGCACTCGCCTCTCCGGCCGAGGCACCGACAGCGAGGAAATCATCGCACTGCGAATGGCCAATGCCCTCGATGAAATGAAAAACTGGAATCGCTATGCTTACTGCCTGCTGTCCACAACGAAGGAAAGCGACTACGCAAAATTCCAATCACTCGTCACCGCCGAACGCCTGCGTGTCGCTCGCTTGATCCAATCATCCGTCACGCTTTGAGTAGCGCGGCGGCGTAAAATCCATCGAAGCCAGTCGCCGCCGGGGAAACCGGATGCTCTTCTAGCAGCGTGAATCCTCCCTGAGCGAGCAGCTTATCCACCGCAGCGCGATTTTCCGACGGCAGGATAGAGCAAGTCGCATAAACAAGGCGTCCACCGGGCTTGAGCATGGCCGTATAATTTTCCAACAACTCCGCCTGAATCCCTCGCAGGCGGTCGATGGCAGCAGGCTTGAGCCGCCATTTGAGATCGGGCTGGCGCTTAAGAGTGCCAAGGCCGGAGCAGGGAGCATCAATGAGCAAGCGGTCCGCGACTTCTGCGAAATCAGTGGTGGTGGTCTTGGTGATTTCCTTGGACTTCACGCATTTGTTAGCGTTAGCGCGTTTGGCGCGGCGGTCGAGCTCGACGAGTTTTTTCGAATCGATGTCCATGCCGAAGACGCGGCCGTCACCTTTCATGAGGGCGGCGAGATGAAGAGATTTTCCACCCGCGCCGGAGCAAGCGTCGATGATGCGCTCGCCGGGTTGGGGATCGACGAGTGGGGCGATCATTTGCGAGCCGGCGTCTTGGATTTCCACGCGACCGTCGAGGCGGAGAGACTTTGGTAGAGATTTCCCGGGAGCTAACACCAAGGCATCCGGCAAGCCGGGGACCTCGGTGGCGACGATGTGGAAGCTGGCCAACCACGCAATCGCTTCCGGGCGAGTGGTGCGGAGAGTGTTCACCCGGAGGAAAATCGAGGCACGCTGATTGAGAGCGGCGAGTTCCGCGTCCCAGGCATCGCCGAGTTCCGCCACACCGAGGGCGTCGAGCCAGTCTGGAATCGACTCCCGGACAGCGCGTGGTTGGTCGGCGAGCTCGGCTTCGCGGGCTTTCATTTCCTCAGCGGTCTTGCCATTGTAGGCCCACCATTCCGGGATTTCATAGCCCATGCGGACCCATTGCGCAGCGCAGAGAGCGGTGGTTTCCTCGCTATCGACGAGAAAACTCAGAGCACGCCGCCAGCGAGCAACTTCGAAGACGGTCTCAGCGATAAAGCTGCGGTCGCGCTTGCCCCATTTCGGATTTTCCTCGAAGGCGGCGGCGAGTTCGTGATCGAGGACCTTGTGCTCGCGGAAAACAGACTTGGCGATGGTGGAAGCGGCCTCGGCGAGGATGCGGTGCATTTTCATAAACGCGCACCGTTCCCTAAAGCAGGCAGACTGGCAAACGTTGATGCCATTTCATTCGACATTCTCGCCTCGACACCCCGTATTTTCGACAACCCAATGCTCGCATAGGCAATCAACGTTCCGGTATATGACCCCTTTGATCCACGAAACCGGCCCGCTCCATGGTGGGTCTGGGCACTGGGTTACCTCAATCCGGATCAACCTCCTGCTTATGCTTCCTACCTGCATGAGGACTTCGACGAACTGCGCTTCGCGCGCTACCTCCAGGCGGTCGAGCACCCCGACATGAAAATCCTGATGGGCCCCTTCACCCGGGAGCTCATGACACGAGAAACCCAGCTCACCCGGACGCGCCAACAGATGGGTGCGAACCCAAGCTAATGACTTGGCTCGTTATACTGGCACCATGAGCCCTTCCGCCTCGGCGAGCTTCTTTTGGTTCTCATCAAAGGCGAGGAATTCCGCTACTCCCAGATGAAGTGCGGTGGCGATGTGCAGAATGTCAGCCAGTCGATGACCCGAGGCGAGAGTGTGGGCACTACTCAAAGCCTCAGGACTCCGGGAAGCACACCAGACGCTCCCCCGATACCAGAGATCTACAAGCTCAGCCACGCGCGGCTTGCGGCGCCGAATCGGGAATCTTTTGCATTTTGTCTGTCACCATGAATTCTACATCCGCAGGAATCCGGGGAAGTTGAAGCCGGGGACGTTCACACTCTGGCAGAGTGAAAGGGCACTGGCGGTGAAATGAGGAGCAGGGATCTTACTGTCCCTCTTCTTCATCAGGTATGAAGAGGTGACAGTAAGGTCGCGGCTCCTCAGGTTTGCCATTTCCTAGAACTGCATCTTGTGAGTTGTTGCAACAGGTGTGCGATAAAAACTTGCGCCTGTTTCCGACTCATGCTCGATTTCTCGCGCCATGAAACCACTCGCAAGCTCTCTCGCCGCCGCCGTCATTTCATCCAGTCTCGCCTCGGCAGAAGGTTTTTTCGAACCCTTCGAGCACATCCACTTCAGCAAGCTCGGCACGCCTTACGTCCACTCTTTCGGGATTGAGCCAGCTTCCACCGGCCGGGATCTTTTTCTCGACTATGCCTATCTCGAGGGCGACGGCGTGACCGAACACGAAACCGAGTTAGAGCTGGAATGGGCGTTCACCAGCCGCCTCGGCGTGATCATGGAGCTGCCATACATTTGGGAGGACGAGGAAGGGGTGGGCTCGGCTTCCGGCTTCGGAGATTTTGCCATCGTGCCCCGGGCGCTTCTCATCGAGAGCGAGCGCTTCCTTCTAACCGGGCAAGTCGAGGTCGTTTTGCCGACAGGCAGCAGCACCTTCGGCGGGGATACTGCCATCGCTCCAGGCATTGCAACGTGGAACGATCTCGGAAACTGGTTCACACTCAATTCCGGCATTGCCATTGAGCATGGTTTCGACGAGGACTCCACCGAACTCGTCTTCGGCTTCGGGCTCGTGAAATCCTTCGGCGAAAATTACGGGAACCACCCGGATCACGCCGGCCACGACCACCCAACAGCTTCTGCGGGAGGTCTTTTCAACATCCATCTGGAAGCCACCGGCTCGACGCTGCTCAACAGCTCCGATAAGGGCGACACCACGCTCGAAGGACTCGTCGGCATCAGCTATGGCTTCGCAGCCGGGTTCGACATCCGCGCCGGGTATCTGTTTCCGATCACCTCGCCCAAGGAGTTCGACCACGGTTTCACCACCGGCGTGATTTTTCATTTCTGAGGAGCAGGGCAGAAGTGTTCGGCGTGCTGGCTGCTGCATTTGAATCGTAGAACCGAAAAATCCCGTATTTCTCTTGAGAATGGGAATTTCACGTAGCTCTCCCCTGTGAGTTTGATGCAGGCTTGTCATCAAGGCGCGACATGCCCGAGG
>JANPAU010000272.1:0-8959 GCA_031430055.1 Akkermansiaceae bacterium
GCGGTGACGAGGATGAAGTCGAAGCAGCCTGCGAGTTTTCCAAGCGCCGCCCTGTCGCGGGTGCCGACGACGTGATGGGCGCCGAGTTTCCGTGCTTCATCGGCCTTCGATTCGCTGGAGGTGAATGCGGTCACTTCACAGCCCCATTTGTTGAGAAATTGCAGCGCAAGGTGACCCAGTCCGCCGATGCCGATGACGCCGACGCGGTCGGTCGGCTTGACGCCACAGTCGAGAATCGGTGCGAAGACGGTGATTCCGCCGCAGAAGAGCGGACCTGCGCTGGCGGGATCTAACGCCGCAGGCAATTTGACCGCCCATTCCCAATCCGCCCGCACCCGGTCGGCGAATCCGCCGTGGCGGCCGACGATGATTCCCTCCGCATTGGCGCAGAGCTGGTGTCTGCCGGAAAGGCAAGGTTGGCAAGAAAGGCAACTGCCGGAAAACCAGCCGAGGCCCACGCGGTCGCCGACAGCGAGACCCTTCGCCTGATCGCCGACTTTCTCGATGATGCCGATGACTTCATGACCGGGGACCAGTGGATAGGTCGCGTTTCCCCAGTCGTTGTCGAGCATCGAGAGGTCCGAGTGGCAAATCCCGCAGGATTCGATTTTCACTTGGACCTGCTCTGGGTGGAACTCGCCGGGGTTGAATTCAAGTTCTGTGAGTGTTGCGCCTGTCTGGGTGGCTGCCCAGCCGTGAAAAATCTCAGTCATACTTGGAAGATGGGCGGGACTGGCAAGAATTCAATCTCGATTCTCGGATTCACGGGAGCTTCCAAGCAGCTCGATATTTTTCGTATTCTGCACGAGGAAGAAGAATGTAGAGCGGATTCTTGGCAGGGTTGGTTTGTGACACGAGCCATTGGAGTTGGGATTTCTCCATGGTGGTGCAGCCGGCAGTGGGTTTGGATCCACCGTTGCGCCAGATGTGGAAAAATATCGATGAACCATCATTCGGAGTGACCTTGGGAGGTGCGTTGTGGGCGATGAAAAGCTTGAGGGAGTGGACCGGATCGGTCTGTTTCATTTGTTGTTTTTTCTCCCACGCTGTGGCCGGATCGTGTTCGAGAATCACGTTGCGATTGTAGCTCGGCGATGCGGGGTCTTCGATCCAGAGGTCGCGAGCGGTCACCTGGCGGTAAGGGAGGGCGGGTTTTTTGCGGATGCTTGGCTCATAGCCCCATGCTCCACCGATGGCGAAAATTCCCGCAGGCGAGCGGTTGTCACCTTCCTTCTTGGTCGCCGCACCTGCGGGAACGGGGTGGATGCCTTTTCCCCAAATGAGTCCGTTTTTTCCGAGGCGGCCTTGCCATGCCTCGGTGACGGGCTTCCAGTTAGAGCCGTTTTTTTCGTAGAGCCGGAGCGTGACCGTCGAGCTGTCCCAAGTGTCGGCAGTGCCTACAAGACACTGGGTCGAGTTCGCGGGTAGCTCGAAGGCGGTCGCGGGGAGGACGGCGAGGAGAGCGAGGAATAGAAATCTCATGGAGACTCCCCTAGGAGGTCTACCGGCTCGGCGCGCGGAGGGAGCACTCCCGGTCCATCGTCGAAACTGGTGGCTTGTTCTTCGTTGAGCGGCATGGGGCGGAAGGATTCGGAATGGGTATCCACCCGGAATTCGAGTTTTATCATGTCGCGGTTGGTTTCCGCCACTTGGTCGAGCAGATCGCGGTTCTGATTTTGGAGGGATTCAAACTTTTTGTTGATGTTGTTAAGCGTTTGAATGAGGACTTTCTGCGCTTCGTCGCTTGCAAGGGGAGACGGGGCGTTTTTAGGTGTTTCGGCAATGAGATTTGGCGGTGCCGGCAAGGGTGGCAGAGTTTGCGGTTCGCTGATTGCAGGTGCCGTGGGTGAAGAAATGGGTAGGCCTGCATCGACAGCGGAGGCGAAAGATTTCACCGACCACCAATGGCTGAGACTGGCGGCGGACATGGCAGCCAGAGCGAGGCCGCAGATCATGGGAAAAGTGGATGATTTCATCGTTTGCGGGTGTTAGTTGCAGGTTTGGTGATCTCGGTGGATTCAGGTTCTGGCTGAGTTGGCGGCTTGGGTAGGGAGATGAGCAATTGCTGGAGGCTGTCGACGACGTTACTGAGTTGCTTGGCATCTTCATCCAGTTGGCGGATGGAGTTGGAGAGGATGGCGCCGACGGTGGAAGTTTGTTGATAGCCAAGGGATGTCTCGTAGCCGGGTTCGGCGATTTTAAAGGTGTTCACTCCATCAGCATCTGGGATCAGGAGATGAGGGCGGATGGACAGGGTGATTTTTGAACCTGGAGCAAGTTCCACCTCGCGGGTGAAGGGTGGGGCGCTGTCAGAGGCATCAAGACGCCAACCGGGAGGTGCCTGCGCCAAGGGCTTGGCGGGGAAGGGGGCGCGGAGTTTGACTTGCGATGGGTCAATGGAGCCACTGCCTGAATGCTGTTTTTCGATCCGAACGCTGAGACCGTTTTCGGGCTCTTGGTTTTTTTCATTGGGAGTGGAAACGATGGCTTCAGGTGAGGAGGAATCCGGAGCTTGGGTGGATTCGACTTCTGTGGGTGGGGTTCCTGTGATTAGAACCGGCGCGGAGGGGGTGGAATCTTGAGGAGTTGCGTTGACTTGCTCGGAGGGTGTCTCCTTGGCTTCAAGCGCGACCGCAGCTTCATTCGGGATTTCTTGGTCTTGCTTGGTGAATTCTTGGATGGCGTCCAGCACAGGATCGGGCTTGGGGTCCTCGGCGACATTTTGCGCGCCGACGAGTGAAGCTCCGAGAAGGGTGATGGCGGTGATGAAGAGGCGGGTGTTCATTTTCCGGCAGGTTGAATTTGAATCAGATCAGTGGTATCAAGCCCCGCAGGGCGAGGTGCATCGGCGGCGTCCATTTGATTGGACGAGAGGGTCGGGCTGTCTGCTCGGAGTGCTGGAGCGGGGATCGATTTTTCAACCAGCCCGTTCCAGGAGCCGAGCAGCTCGGCACCTTCCGAGCGGAGAATCCGGCATTTTTCCTGATAGTCTGCGAGACGGATGAGTAGTTCGCGTGCTTCGGCAACTTCGGTGGGAGTCCAGCGCAGGTTTCTACTTTGATAGAGAACAGGCACGTCGATGTCGATTTTCGAAAGATGTCCACCGGGTGCCTCGGCCGAGAGGATGTGCTGGATGCGGAGATTGGTCTGCTCGTAGGTGGTAGGAGTCGCAGTGGTGCGGGCAGAGATGCCAGCATCACGTGGTGTCTCGACTGCGGGCTTTTCACCGGGAAGGTGTTGTTTGTCCGGCAGGAGACCTGTGGTGACGATGCTGTTTGAGAGATCCGTCTGAGTCGAATACCCCGGACGGCTGGAGGATGCTTGGATGAAGGGCTTGGTGAGATACATCAGGCAGAACACTGCGGCGATGGCGGTGCTGGTGAATAGTAAAAGGGGATAGACCCGCTGCATGGAGCACGCAGACGCCCGGCGGTTTGCAGTCGAGTAGGAGGTGACCGGAGGATTCAAAACCACCGGAAGCGACGGCATGTCGATGTCGCTTATCTTTATCACGTGAGAGGTCTGGGCGGGAAGTGGCTTCATGGTTCGATGAGTGGCTTTTCAATAACCCGGACGGTCTCCGGCCTCGGTTCAGCGGCGATTGCGTGGCTTACGATGGTTTGATCTGAGACGCCAGGAAAGGTGGTAATGGTCATCGATTCCCGGGAGAGGCGCAAGTGCCGGAGAGTGCCACCCGCATTGCTCATTGCTTGAACACCGGGAATGACTTCAAGGGCGCCTGCTCCCTGACGTTGACGGCCAATGCCATCCGAGCGGTAGATTTCAAAAGTGCTGTGCGAATTGTCATCCCCTTCGGCCGTGACGCGAATCTTGACGCCATCGGTGAAGACGCTGAACGCAATCGGCTTCATCGGAATGGGCTTCACTTGTTGGCCCGTCAGCTTGAAGTGCGCCTGCAGTAGGAAATCGCCGACATGTTTGAACTCCGCGGCGGATATTACCGAGGAGAGGGCAAAAACGCTAACCAACGCACGAATTCGGATCATTCACCCACGTCCCAGAGGGAGTCCCGGTTGCTGCCGGAAGGGTCGTAGACGACGCCTGAGCCAGCATTAATTACAGGGGGAGAAACATTTACAAGAATTGAAAGGGTCGAGCTAGTAAGCGATTTGACGGTTGGCATCACGGTCACGTTGTTCGGCAAATACGGAAGAATAAGGGCGCTGGTGAGGGTGGCTACATTGGCCGTGGGGTTGTCCGCAAGATACATCCGTTGACCTGAATAGACGGTGCGCAAAGTTTCCGATGCGGAGCGGCCCAGCTTCCACTCGTCCATTTTTTTGGTGGAGAACAATCCGACTTGGATAAGCGCCATCAGCACTAAGATGACGACAGTCATCTCGAGCAGAGTGAGAGCCGGTTTGAATTGGCCTGTTGGACGTGAGAGTTTCATGTCGTGATTTGGTTAACTTATTTAAACGATCTTGAAAAGCGGTAAATCTTGGTGGCTTAGCCTCGGAGGAGTTTGAGTGCATCCATGAAATTTTTGCGAAATTCTGGATCTTCGGTAAGCCCTTTGAGGTAAACGAGAGCCACACAGGCTGCGAGTGTGATGATGGTGGTCGAAATCAGCCACCAAGTGAGTGATTTATTCTTCGGCGCAATCAACGGCACATACCACCGATCACGTTCGATGATCTGGGTGGTATACATTTGGCTGCTAGCTTTGAGTTCACCAATCAATTCATCCGCAAGCCTGCTACTGCCTGCGACGAAAAGGTGTTTGTAGCGCTTGCCGGGAACGTCGGGGATCTCGACTTTTCGGACGCCACGTGGAACCGATTCGGGTGGTCGTAAGGTATGAATATGAGTCTCGTAGACATATTTCTCACGTAACCAACGATCAAAGCGAGTGAGTTGCATATTTAGAAGCTCTAAGGATTAGATTCCAGAATTCATCATTTTGGGTCCCATCAGGAAGATCGGAAGGAAGGTTCCAATGAAAACCGCAGCAATGAGGGAGACGGCAATGATCAGCACCACGAAGCTGATGGTAGCCGCGAAGTTGACCATGTGATTTTGCAAGTCTTCTTCATACATTTCACAAAGCATGCCCAACTGGGCATCAATCGAGGCGGATTTTTCCCCGATTGATAGCATGTGAGTAACCTGCGAATCGACAGAAGTATATTTGGCGAACGCGGTCGATAGTGGAACGCCGGAGTGCTCATACTTGTCTGCTGCCGTCCGAAGCTCTTCGTAAAAGGGGGTGTTTCTCACGCTGTTCGCTGAGACGCGAATCGACTTTGCGAGATTAATTCCGTTCGAATGCAGAAGCTGAATCGTCGAGAGAAAAGTGACCTGTCTGAGGCTCATGATGAGCAGGCGCAGCAAGCGCCACTTGGACATGAAAAATCCGAGGATCAAGTTGCGCACGCGAGGCGAGCGGGCGATCACCACTGCCAGCGTCACCAGGCCGATCACCAAGACGTGCCATGACGACTGGGTGAAGTGACTGACTTTAAAGGAAATCGCAGTCATGCCGTCGGGCTTCGCTCCGACTCCATTCAACATTTCTTCCACCTGAGGGACGATCTTCACCTGTGACACAATGAAGGCTCCGAGTAGCACGCAGATGATGACACATGGGGTGACCGTGGCTTTTTTGATCTGTTTTTGGAAATGCAGGGCACTTTTCAATCGGCTGGCCAGAGCTTGGAAGGCATGGTGGAGTTGTCCCGCATCCGATCCCGCTTGGATCAGGCCGATGATGGTTTCGTTGAAGCGACCGGTGCGGCGGAAGGCCTCGTGGACGTTCATGCCGGTATTGATATCTTCTCGGATATGGGCCAGAGCATCAGAGATTAGCTTGTTAGGAAGGCCGTGACTATAATACTTTAAGGCGTCCGCCGTATTGATCTGTGCGCGCAACATGGACCCGAGACCGCGGAATAAATCCACTTGGTCTTTCTTGCTGAATTCTTTGATTTTCGGAACTCCCTTCGTCGCGCCCTTGAGGCCCTTCTGAATGAGTGGAGATTTACCTTTCGCTGAAGCAGTTGCTGCGGCGGACGGCTTCGTTTCGGCAGTGGTGGCGGCGCTAGTCATCGGTGTAGGTCATGTCGATCACCTTGCTGACGGCGATCAAATCGGTTTTTCCATCCCGGAGAAGTCGCAGTCCACTGCGCCGGAGACTCGGCAGGACTCCTTCTTCGGCGACTTTCATTTCAAGCTCGTAAGGGGTCATTTCTCCCTTGGCGAGCATGTCGGAAATTTTTGGCGTGATCGGGATGATCTCTAGAATCGCAGTGCGTCCATTGTAACCGGTATTCCGGCATTCTTGGCAACCGCCGTTACCCGCCACAAACACCGGGATTGTCGCCCAAGTGTCATCGAGACTGAAAGTTTTGCGGTCGAACTCACTGACTCCTGAAGATAGTTCTTTGCAGTAGGGGCAGAGAAGTTTGACCAAGCGTTGCGCGCAGGCAGCTTTTAACGTTTGGGCAATTTTCCAGCGCTCCAAGCCGAGCTGTTCAAAGCGCTCGATGATCTGCGAGGCACGGGCGGTGTGGATGGTTGTTAGAACCTTGTGGCCGGTCACCGCAGCCTCGATGGCGAGCTCCGCAGACTCGATGTCGCGGACTTCTCCCATGAGAATGATATCCGGGTCAGATCGCATGAAGGAGGCGATCATCGGTTTGAATTCCTTCGGACTCTTCAAGTCGCAGTGAGTGATTCCGGGAACCTCGTCTTCCACTGGATTTTCTAGGGTGAGGATGTTGACATCCGGGCGATTGAGCTCGCGCAGGATCGCGTTGAGGGTGGTGGATTTACCCGACCCGGTTGGCCCGGACATCACGATGATTCCCGCAGGGATCTTCATCACTTTGTTTAACGCGAACATGGTCTCGTCGTCGAAGGCGAGTGTGCCCTTGCCGAGAGTGACGTTGATGTTGCTCTTGTCGAGCAAACGCATCGTCACATGATAACCCCGATACGTCCGGTGGCGCTCATAACGAATATCGATCGGCCGATGGAAGTAGGAAATCGTAAAACGTCCGGAAATCCCGGGAGCCGTGTTACGAATTTCAGTCGGCAACTTCATGAGATTGAGCAAGAAGGCATCCAGCCGATCCTTGAGCTTCATCGGGATATCCACCTTGGCACCGATGTCTCCGTCGCAGCGGAAAGCATAGTAAAAGGATTCTTTCTCCACCTTGAAATGTACGTCGGAAGCGCGGGTTCTTACCGCATCCGCCATGATGGTGGCGATGAGCTGTGCCATGGGCTCGGTGTAGTCGGTGGTGACGTCGAAGTCATGAATGCCGTCATCCATGTCTTCCACGTCGATGGCTTCCAGCTCGGATCTGCTTGGTCCATTGTTGGTCGCTACTGACTCGATGGCTCGGCTGATTTCGGTGGCGAGCGTGACAATCTTGACGATTTCCAAATGGGGGAATCGAGGAGCGAGGTATTCTTCCGGCAGTGGGCTCCATGGATTTGCAATGGCGACAATCAATTGATTGTCGCCGGATAGACAAAGCGGGGCGAAAAAGCCGCGGGTCATCACCGTGGAGTCGCAGGTCGCATGAAGCGTGCCGTCACAAAATTCGGCGACTTTGGGTAAAAATGGTAGCCCGTTGATCTTGGCGATGGCCGCCATGAAGCTATAGCGAGTCACGCGGTTAGGAACTTGGTCCTGCCCGAGTTCCGAGTAGCTGGGATCATGCTCGCCCAGCTCGCCCATGATGCGGCGGCTGATGAGTTCATTGAAGGTGATGCCGTCGAATTCAATCATAGCTCGAAATGCTTTCTCGTGAGGAATGCCCAGCTCTCGTATTCGAGCCGGGCGATGGTGACGAAGGGGCGAATTCCGAATCGTTTGAAAACCTGACTGCGGATTTCCTCTGCGAGAATCGCACAAGCGATCGGGTTGGCGGAGGCGGTGCCGATGGCATCGGTATCTTCGGCGTAGATGACAGGAGAGAGAAGGATCCTCGCGATTTTGTGGATGCGATCAAACGAATCATAGAAAGCCGAAGGGGCGATTAATTTGCCGCCAAAGGGAATCACGGGAACGGTGATCGCCAAGGTGGCGGCGACGCGGTTACCGAGATTAAGGATGGCGGAACTGATATGTTCTTCTTCGTGGCCTTGGACTCGTGCGAGTCCTTCGAGAAGATCCGAGGGGACTCCTCTCGCATGATCGACGCGCACGGCTGAGATCGCTTGGGAGATATCCGCAGGGGTTCCTGCACGGGCTTGATGAAGAGCTTCCGCAGTTTGCTGCAGACAGACTTCGGCAAATTCCCAGATGTCTCCCTTCGCGAGGGTAAGCTCGGGATCTTGGACTTCTAGGAATGGGGAGGCAGACAACATAGAGAAATCAGAATCTAAAATATAGGGTAGATTGAATCAGCGGACGGAAGCTGCAATTACCCCGCGTCACTCATAAAGTGCAGCTTAGTGTTTGTGATTTCCGCTGAAGTTAGGCTTATTGCGAGCAGGCGCGGGAGCTTGGTAGGGTGCGAGTTCATCAGCTCTTGGATAGTAAGGGGCTTGGGAAGGTTGCATTCCACGGATGGAGCGCTTCATGTTAGGCTCGTGCGCGGGTCCTGGGTTGTTTTCGTCTACCCAGTCGTGATCGCAGTTAATGGTGCTTCGAGCGCGCAGACGATTACTCGCGGTGTCGCTAGCACCTTTCCGTGTCGGGTCGTAGGACGTTGGGGTAACGATGAAAACGAGGCTGGTTTTTTCTTTGACGGCATCTTTGCTTTTGAAGAAAAAGTTCAGCGCGGGAATGTCTCCAAGGATTGGGATTTTGGTATTGGACTTCGACTGGCTTTCCCCATAGAATCCGCCGATCACTAGTGAGTATCCATCCGGCACTCGGGCGATGGACTCAATCATGGATTCGGTCACACGGGGATATTTGTTACCGGAGACACTCAAGATTTCTTCGACGATCTGGGCCGAACGCGGGCGGATTTTCATTCTA
>JANPAU010000273.1:0-4355 GCA_031430055.1 Akkermansiaceae bacterium
CCACGACGAGGGCGAGCCAAAAGCGGAGGCGGGCGATATCGACCGCGCCGGAATCGAGATCCACGCCGTGGATGGAATTCTGGATGACGGATTTCTTGAGCTTGGCGCGCTCGGCGGGATCGTTGAGCTCGTGGTTCAGCAGGGTGCGGAGGTGGACGATCTCGTTGAGCATGCCGATGGGGAAGGCGCCGGAACCGATGGCAGGATCGCAGATCTTTACGTCCTCTAGCAGGGTGGCGATCTTCTTGGCATGGGCGGCGCACCAGTTGGCTTTTTCCCGGAGATCGCCGGGATCGTGCAGCTCGCAGAGGCGGGTGAGGTGGTGGTTTTTTCCAAGATGCCGCTCCAGATAGCGCAGCAGTGATTGGCGGCACATGTAGGAGACGATGACCTTGGGAGTGTAGTAGGCGCCCTTGTCTTTGTTGTCCTCAAGGAGGTTCTCGAAGATGTGGCCAAGCATCTCGGGATCGATGCCGACTTCGTGATCCTCGGGGTCGTTCTCGTCGATGGTGAAGTTATACTCGGCGAAGAAGGCGAAGAGGTTCGAGAAAAGCTGGGCCGGGAAGTCGATGGACTGGAGGGCGGGCGGGTCTGGCTCGAACAGGCCGCCATTGAGAAAGGGCATGCGGGTGCCGGTGAGCGGGAAAAGGTGGCCGGGGCGCTCGGTGTTGAGCGCGTCGAAGAAAAGCGGCGCGAGGTGCGAGGAGTGGAAGGTCTCGGTCTGCCCGGAGGTCGCGGCGAGGGTGAAGTAGGTGCGGAGGAAATCGTGATCCCCGGTGGACCAGTCGGCAGAATGTGCGGGTGCGTGGAGCCAGCCTTTTTTCTGGAGGAAGGCGAGAAAGATGAGGCGTCCGAGGAGTTTCTTGGTGAAGTCGCGGATGGGTTTGTCGGCCTTGGACTGAGTCTCGGGGAGGGTCTCGGCGGGAATGGCGAAGCGGGTGCGGCTGTCGGCAGCGCGCGGTGGGGAGAGCAGCTCGGCGAGGAAGGCGGCGTAGTGTTGCTGGTATTTTGCGAAGAACTCCTTTGAGAGTTTCTCGACGGAGAAGGCTTTTTCGACATCGGCGAGGGTGACATTTCCGCCTTTCCCGATGATTTCTGCGAGCCGACCGGCAGCGGTGCGGCAAGGTTCATTTTCTCCGAGAAGGAAGGTGAAGCGCCGGGGCGCGGTTTCTAGGGTGGTGATTGCGAAGGTGTCCTCGTCGAGGGTGGTTTGTTTCGCGGCGTAGGTGAGCCGCCAGTCGCTGGATTTTTGCTGATGGAAGACGGCAAGGACGGCGGATGCACCGGCTTCGTCGATGAAGTTTGAGACGAAGTTCCGCAATCCGACGCGATTGCGGGCGAGCTTCACTTGATGCGAGGTTTCTACTTCCAGCAGGGCAATGGTGTTTCCATCTGGCAGTTGGATGGTGCCGAGCTGACGGGTGGATTGGACGAATTCCTGGGAGGCGGCGAGTGGCTGCGGGGTGGAGAAGAGTTTCAACGAGCCGTCTGGGAAGACTTCGTGGAGGATTTTTTGCCAGCCATCGAGCTGGTAGCGCTGGTTGAGGCGTTTTTGGAGAGATGGGGTGGAGGACATGGAAAAGGAAGTGCGCGAAGTGATCAGTGATCTGTGATGAGAGCCGAGCCTTTGCGGGAGATGCGGTATTTTTGGAGGCGACTGTTGGGTTTGTCGGGGAGTGTGCGCTCGATGAGGGTGGCCGCGAGAGCGGGATCAATGTAGTGTTTGCGAAGGTGTGTTCTGTCTTTCAATCTCAGATGAACTAGAATTTCCGAGTTTCCAAGAGGGCCAATTGATTGAATAAGGCGTAACAAAACCAACACCGCCACTGGTGGGGTGACTGGTGGGGTGACTGGGGCCTCAACTGGGGCCTCGCTCGGAGTATTTTCTGCGTGGATGGACCTGGGGAACTCGGTGATAAAGATTCCGGCGACTTGGGTGAAGCGGACGTCGGGGGATTTTTCGAGGATGAGGGGGATGCCGCGGCCCCATGCCTCGATGAGTTGGATGCGGCGGAGGAGGTCGGCGATGAGGGGATTCCGACGGCGGGAAACCTTGCCGGTTTTTAAGGTCCGCAGGGTGACTCCTTCCATGAGAGTTCCGGGGTTACGGACTTCGACGCGGTCTGGGAAAACTGCGATGCGGACTTCGTCGGGATCGCGGTAGTCGCGGTGGCAGAATGCGTTGATGATGGCTTCGCGGAAAGCGTCGCGGTCGATCTCGGGAACGTCCACCCGGACAAGTCCATCGAGTTTCATGCCGATGCGGATGTTCTTGAGAATGTATTTTTCTGATTCCTCGATGAGCGTGAGGATATCGCCGGAAAAGTCGTGTTGGTCGATGAGGGTCGCGGTGGTGCGGGTGCCAAATACTGCACAGCGGAGCGTGAGGGCGGGAGGTTTGGCGAAAAACACGCGCACCGCATTGAGGTAGTGCCCGTCTGTGTAAAGGCCGAGGCTTTCGAGCGCGCTTTGCGCATTCGTCCAAGAGAGGCTGGCTTTGCGGACGTAGGCGCGGATTTTTGCGGTGTCGGGCTTGAATGCTGGGTTGGTGATCGGTTCGGAGTCCCAGCCTTGATGGCTGCGGTTTTTGCTCAGGATGATGGCCTCGATTTTCTTGGCTGAGAGCTGCCGGTCTTCATCAGCGACGCGCATGTAGGCACGGCCATGGGAGTAGTAAGGCTTTTCACTGCCAGAAAAGGAGACGCGGATGCAGGACTTGCCTTCTATCATCACCACGGAGACGTCCGGGTAGATCTTCGGTTCGATGTGGGCGGCGATGGCTTGGGAAACTTTCCGCAGGGTGGTTTCGGAGACCTCCATACCGGCGGGTTGGCCGTCGTTTTTGATTCCGAACCAGAGTTCGCCTGCACTGTGTTTATTGAGTATCGCGGCGATGGAATTCAGGCCATCGCTGAGTTCCGCGAGGCTTTTCTTCAACTCGATGGTTTCGGATTCCTTCACTGGAAATTCAGGTGGGATGGGAGAACGACTCGGAAAGGATGATGACTGGCTCAAGGTCCGCGGCGGAGAGCCCGGCGTTGAGGTCTTCTGCGGATTCACCGTCGTAGCTGGAGAAGTCGTAGCGGCTGAGGATTTCCAGAATTTTATCGAGCAGCGCGGCGGGTTTGAGTGGGGCTTTCTTGTGGGACTTTTCTAGTTTCACCAAGTCGCGCTGGAGTTTGCCGAAGGCGGCCTTGCGCAGGGCGATCTGGGCGTGCTTGAGGTGGGTTTTTTCCTCAGCGGAAGCGAGCGTCGGGTGCTGAATGAAGATGTTGAGGACCTGGAGGGCTTTGCGCTCGTTAGGCCCGATCTGATGGTCCACGACTTGGTCGCGCACGGCCTCGGACTTGAGCGTTTCGTGGTAATGTCCGACTGCTGCATTGACTTGGTCGTGATGGCACTCGGGTAATGGCACGCCCTTTTCCTTGGCATTTGCATGGAAAATGCGAGCGGCCTCAACGAATGAGAGTTCTTCCACGGTTTTGTCCGGGTGGACGTAATAGAAGCCATCGCGGCGGCGGTTGCGGACGAAGGTGATGGTAGTCTGGTCGCGAAGCTTATCTTTCCTGCCGACGCGGGCACGAAGAGGTAGGTTGCGGATTTCCCGGAAGCGTTCGGGGTTTTGTTGACGGAATTTCCGGAGCTCCATCAGCAGGGCGAGCGACTCATCCTTTTCATCTTCCATCTCCTTGTCGAAGAGGCCGAAGTTATCCACTTCCTCATCGGTAGAGTAAATCTGGCTGTCCTCGCCGAGGGCGGAGTGGAATGCCTGGAGCTTAACGAGGGCTTTCTTTTTGAGGTCGATATCGGCATCGACCTTGGCGGTGGGGAAGAAATTGTAGATGTGAATCTCAGCGGCAGTGGTGCCGATCCGGTTGATCCGGCCGATCCTCTGCATCAGGCGGGTGGAGTTCCATGGTGTGTCGTAGTTTAAAATGACATTGGCGCGGTGCAGGTTGACGCCCTCAGCGAGCACCTCGGTGGAGATGATGATTTCGTAATCGTCCGACTGTTCGGCGAGTGGGACATTGGCATCGAAGTTGGCTCTCACGTCTGGCATCCGGTCCTTGCGGGTGCTTGAGTTGATGGTGAGGATTTTCTCAAATCCACGGAGATGGAGCTGCTTGACGAGGTAATCCGTAGTTTCCTTGGACTCGGAGAAAACGACGAGTTTCGGTTTTCCGTGAGTGGCAGCGGAGTGGTTGATCTCCGGGGACAGCAGTTCGGTTTTGAGTCGATGGACGAACTCGTCGAGTTTCGGATCCTCCTTCACCGCGCCCCACCGCGCTGCGAGATCGTTGAGGATTTCTAGGTCTTTCCGCAAACCCGGGAGGAAATTTGTCTCGAAGTCCTCG
>JANPAU010000274.1:0-1808 GCA_031430055.1 Akkermansiaceae bacterium
GTCGGGTTGATGACGAATTGTCCGTCCACGCGGCCGACACGCACCGCACCGATCGGGCCCGCGAACGGAATGTCGGAGAGGCAAAGGGCGGCGGAAGCACCGTTCATCGCGAGGATGTCCGAGTCATTGACGCCATCGGCGCTGAGCAGGATGGCGACGATTTGGGTCTCGTAGAGGTAGCCTTTTGGGAACAACGGGCGCAGTGGGCGGTCCGTCATGCGGCAGGTGAGAATTTCCTTTTCGGTCGGGCGGCCTTCGCGCTTGAAGTAGCCGCCGGGGAATACGCCGGCAGCGGTGGCTTTTTCCTTATATTCCACGGAAAGTGGGAACCAAGTCTGGCCGGGCTTCACTTTCGTGGAGGAAACGGCGGTGACGAGGATGATGGTGTCGCCGCAGCGGACGGTGACGGCGCCATCGGCGAGTTTGGCAATTTTGCCGGTTTCGAAGGTCATCGGGTTGGTTCCGACGTCGGTCGTGATTGTATGGATATTCATAGTCTGTATTTGTTTTCTTTTTTCAGTGCGTACAGCTCGTTCGGCGGGATGCAAAACGGGCATTCTTCGTTTTCGGACAAAATCCGCAGCTCGCATATTGGCGGGCGGCGGAGTTCATTTTGACCGGCGACCTGGGCGGAACTTTCGATGCCCGGGCCGTTTCGCGAAACAGCCACTGGGTTTGTCCAGTGGCTGCTTTGCGGAGAGTGGTTTAGCGGCGGAGTCCGAGACCAGCGATGATCTGCTGATACTTTTCTTCGGAACCCTTCTTAATGTAATCTAGCAGCTTTCGGCGCTGAGAAACCAAAGTGAGAAGGCCACGGCGGGACGAGAAGTCCTTCTTGTGGATATTAAGATGGTCCGTGAGATGGAAAATCCGCGCGGTGAGGAGAGCCACTTGGTAAGGGGCGCTTCCGGTGTCTCCTTCGTGGAGTTGATATGCTTTGAGGTCGATTTCTTTAGTGCTCATGGTCGTAGGGGATGGGTCCAGCGGATGCCAGATCGTCCTAGGTTGATGGTTGAGGGCGCAAGAAAGCCTCCATCGAGAGAGTTAGCAAGATAATTGAGGTTCGTGCTGAAACATTTCCTAGAATTCATATTGGGATCCGCAGTTCGATGAACTGCGGTGAATTGCGGTGAAGGAGTCTCTCAAGCGGCTCAGGACATTTCGTTCGGCTTGCAGACTTTGCCAGCACTGAGACCGAATGCAGATATTGGAGAACAAACAGCGCAACTGAGTCATGTGGCTTGAGTGCTTTCCCTATTTTTATCCACCTGCGATTGGCGGCACTTCAAGAAATTCGCAAGAATACTCAAAATCCAGCCATGAAATAGGCTGCTCTGAGCGGATAGATCAACTAACAAGGATGCTGATTTAAAAGCTAACTCTTTTGTTGTAAGTTTGTTGCCAAGATTCTGTGAAAAATTTTCAAAAAACACCACAAAATGGATTGACCCGCGTCTCGGGGTCGGAATAGGTTCCGCCCGTCGCCACGACGGAGGGCGACCGAGAGACAAAGCGTCGATCGCGGTGATTACTTCGGTAAAACCACCCGATCGGCTTTTTAGTCCCCTCGAAACAAGCTCTTTGACAGTATGGCTCAGCGAAAATCGTGCGGAAACCAATGCAAGTTGGTAAAAGCGGCCCTAAGCAGGTGAGATGACGCTGAGAAGAGGAAAAAGATTAAATTGTGCGCTGCGCGTCGGAAAGTCGAGGGAGTTAAATCTTTAGACAACGATGCGTGGAAGTTGAGATCAGTCAAATGAGTCTCAACACCCCGATTTAAAGTTCATGGGGCATGCCTTGTGAATGAG
>JANPAU010000275.1:0-4690 GCA_031430055.1 Akkermansiaceae bacterium
CCCGTCTGGAAAACCCACCCGCTGAGCCCTCGACCGAACTGTAGCGGCGAGTCGATGACTCCAAAGGGGAGCACACGCGCCCTCGCGTGTAGTTTTCGACGCCCTCGTCGAAAACCTCTGCGTTCCACTCACCCACACCACCATGCCGCAGCACCCATCCCGCTCCGCGATCCACCAAGCCACCCGCTATCTCATGCCCCGTGTCCCATCTTGACAGTACATTCACTCACGTACATACATTCTTCCATGAAAACAAAGATCTTCAAAAGCGGCAACTCCCTCGCCGTCAGACTCCCCAAAGAACTGGAACTACCATGCGGGACGGTATCCATCCATCGCGAGGGCCGCAAAATCATCATCGAAGAAGTCACGGAAACCGGCTGGCCAACCGGCTTTTTTGAAAGCATCCGCATTTCCCGCAAAGACTTCGGCCGCGAAAAACCCAGCTACGTGGAGAAACTGTTGTGAAGCGCATCCTCGACACCAACGTCTGCATCGACGTCCTGCGGGGCCGCAAAAAGGTCGTCGAGCAACTCGCCGCGTGTCGTCCGCAAGACTGCTTCATCTCGGTCATCACCGAGTTCGAGCTCTTCCAAGGCGCGGATCGGGCACCACCGGAACATCGTGACGATGAACGCGCTAAAGTCACCCGCTTCGTCGCCTCCCTGCAAGTTCTGCCATTCGATTCCCCGTGCGCCCGGATCGCCGCCCGCATCAACGCCGGATTACTCAACCAAGGCACCCCGGTCAGCATCACCGATGTCTTCATCGCCGCCACCGGCCTGCGTCATCAATGGACCGTCGTCACCAACAACACCAAAGACTTCCGCCGCATCGAAGGCCTCACCCTCGAAGATTGGCGCTAACCTCCCTCCCAAGGTGGCGCTCCACCGCCGGGGGAGCACGCCAATGAATCGCGAAAAAACCGCCCAAGAACCGACACCCCGTCCACCCATTGGAATTCACCTTTCACCACCCATTGTCCTCCACCGTAGCGGAAGCGTCCCGCCCCATGCTGTTTATACTGCCGCGCATCAGAATTTGTGAAATAGGGAGGGGGACTTTATTGTCCCTCTCTTCCTCGTTTCCCAGAGAAGAGGCGACAATAAGGTCAGCCCTCCAAAGCCAAAAGTCGGCGGACCGGGCCGGATCCGCCCTACCGCCCTCCGCCCTCAAAATTCTCCGCGTCTCCCTCCGCGTCCTCCCCGTTCTCAGCGTTTCGCTTCACCAAAAAGCTCCCAACAACCCAGCTTCTCCATCCTTCTCTTCCTTGGCGACTTGGCGGTTCAACCATCTTAAAAATCCACCAACCCCAGCTCCGCGTCCCTCCGCGACCTCAGCGCCTCTGCGGTAAACTCTTCTCTCCCTCTCCCAAACCATCCCAAAAGTCGGCGGACGGGGCTAGATCAGCCCCACCATCCCGTGAGCCAGAATTGCCAAATAAGGCAATCCCAACCTTGACTTGCAATACGCCATGACAGAGTTTTCTGCGTGATCCGTAGCTTTGGCGACAAGCAGACCGAAATCGTTTACCAAGGCTGTCGTTCACGCACGTTCCCAGCGGACATCCAATCCCGCGCCAACATGAAACTGTTCCGCATCGATCAAGCCACCCAGTTGGAGCAACTTTCATTGCCACCTTCCAATCGACTTGAAGCCCTTTCCGGCGGTCTCAAGGGATTTTGGAGCATCCGCATCAACCAGCAGTGGCGGATCGTCTTCCGCTGGGCCGATGGTGATGCCTCCGACGTGAAAATCACCGACTACCACTAAACGCCTAAACGCCATGAAAACCAAGGCCGAGCCGATTCCCTTGCTCAACTACTTCGCCGAAACCTTGCGTGAGACGCTCGATGAGTGGCATGAATCCCAAATTGAGATTTCCAAGGCCACCGGCATTCCTCCCTCTCACCTCAGTCAGATGAAAACGGGCAAACGTCGCTGCACGCCCGAATACGATCTGCGCCTGAGTCGCTACTTCGGCATCGAGGCAGGCTATTGGATGCGTCTGCAATTGTCCTATGAACTCCAGCGCACCGAGCGCGAAAACCGCGCAGCCATCCAACTCATCCGCAAGTCCAGCGTCCCCGCCGCGTGACCCATTCCTCTCCCCCGTGGCGGTGGTTTCCAACCACCACCCCCATCTCCTCCTCAATCTCCAATCTCTCTTCCACCACCTCCCCCTTGGCGACTTGGCGGTTCAACACTCTTAAAAACCCACCAACCCCAGCTCCGCGTCTCCCTCCGCGTCCTCCCCGTTCTCAGCGTTTCGCTTCACCAAAAAGCTCCCAACAATCCAACTCTTCCACCTCCTCTCCCTTGGCGACTTGGCGGTTCAACACTCTTAAAAATCCATCAACCCCAACTCCGCGTCTTCCTCTGCGTCCTCCCCGCCTCCGCGTTTCGCTTCACCTCAAAAAATCCCCATCAACCCCAGCTCTCCAACCTTATTTCCCTTGGCGACTTGGCGGTTCAACCATCTTAAGAACCCATCAACCCCAGCTCCGCGCCTCCACAGCGACCACCGAGTTCTCAGCGTTTCGCTTCACCAAAAAGCTCCCAACAACCCAGCTTCTCCATCCTTCTCTTCCTTGGCGACTTGGCGGTTCAACCATCTTAAAAACCCATCAAACCCAGCTCCGCGTCTTCCTCCGCGACCTCCGCGCCTCTGCGGTTCACTCTCCTCTTCCCCACCCATGAAATTCCCACAACCCCTCTACCTGATTCTCGCCACCACGCTCAGCCTCACCGCCGCAGAACCCACCCAGAAACCCCACCCCCCTGACGATTCCCACGCCCACGTGCTCAAATCATCGGACTACTACACGCTGGCCCAAGAGCTCGGAGATACAAGTGTCGCCGGGGAGAATGAAGCCGCCAGACTCATGGCCGCCGCGAAACGCATCCAGACCGAGACCCGCGTCGCCAGCAAGTCGATGCGGCGTGTGATGATCCTTGGCGAATGGCGCGCAGCGCTCAAGCACTGGGAGGATCTACAACTGCAACTCGTCCTGTTCTGGAGCGGCGGTGGCAGCATGTTCACCCAGATGCGGTCCGAGAAATTGGCTCAACAACTGGAAGAAGCCCACGCCGCCCTGAAATACCAATTCCAATATGCCAGCGACGACGCCACCACCCAACTCCTGCTGGACCGCTGCATGGAGCCAGCCGAATTCTGGGAGTAAGATCCCTGAAGCACCCCATCATGGCTGTGGCGTCTCCGCCGCAGACCGTTTCCGGTGCATCCTGCCCAACCCTGTCAGTTAAGTCTTTTAGAATCAGAAAATTCTCGCGCAAAGCCGCAAAGCCGCTAAGGAAGAAAAAGTATTCTTTATTAGACTGCCGCGCATCAGGATTTGTGGAATAGGGAGAAGGGACCTTATTGTCCCTTTCTTCGTTGGGGTTTAGGAAAAGAAGCGACAATAAGGTCGCCGCTCCTCAATTGGCAAAATCACAAATCCTGATGCGCGGCAGTATAAAAACTTTGCGCCTTTGCTCCAAACTTACACCCCCATCCTACCAATAATTGAAGCAAGATGCATTGCTAAGTGAATTGTTTTTGACTACATTTCTCCCATGAACGAAGCCCCAGCCAAGCTCCAAGTCCGTATCGACCGCCGCCTCAAGGAATCTGCCGAACAAGTATTTTCCGAGATCGGCCTCGATACCACCACCGCCGTCCGTCTCTTTTTCACGAAAGTCGCCCAGACCCGCAGCATTCCATTTCGTCTCATGGCCGAACCCGATTTTTCGCCAGAAGCGGAAACCCGAATTCTTGCCGCATGGCAGGAATCCAAAGACCCGGCGAACCGGAGCCAACCCTACACCGATGTCGGCGAGATGTTTCAGAACATCCACCGGGAGATCGAAGCCGAATCCCCCTAAGTCCGATGGAATTGATCTTCACCAAAGCCTTCCGCAAAGCCTTTTCAAAGCTGAAAATTACCCAACAAAAACAAGTTCAGCAAGCCGTGGAGCGGTACCGAGCAGACCGCACAGACCCCGCGCTCCGAGATCATGCCTTGAAGGGTAAAATGATCGGGCTCCGAGCCTTTTCCGCAGCCTGGGATCTCCGGGTCGTCTATAGTGAAGAAGACGGTTTCACGACCATCATCCTCATCGACACCGGCACTCACAACCAAGTCTATTGAAACGGAAATAAAGCACCGCTCCCGACCTTCGACCTCTCCCTCTTAATTTCAGCTTTTCAGTTTTATTTTCCGGGGGAGATTCCCCAAAACCCCACGAACAAGGGGTGAATGCCGTTTCCCATCCCGCCAGCCATCTTTCTTTCCCCGGTGGCGCGCTACCGCCGGGAGCGCACGCCAATGAATCACGAAAGAAAAGCCCAAGAACCGCCATCCCGTCCACCCATGGGAATCCACCTTTCGCCTTCATTGTCCTCCACCGTGGCGGTGGCGTCCCGCGGCTCCGCGTCCCAGTGGCTGTGGCGTCCCGCCGCAGACCGTTGCCGGGGCATCCCTGCCCCGACTCCACCTCGCCCTCACCTACAAATTCTCCGCGTCTCCCTCCGCGTCCTCCCTGTTCTCCGCGTTTCGCTTCACCAAAAACTCCCAACGCCCCGCTCCATCCACCTCCCCCTTGGCGACTTGGCGGTTCAACACTCTTAAAAACCCACCAACCCCAGCTCCGCGTCTCCCTCCGCGTCCTCCCCGTTCTCAGCGTTTCG
>JANPAU010000276.1:0-5219 GCA_031430055.1 Akkermansiaceae bacterium
TGCGCCGTGATCGAGCGTTTTCCGGATTGCGACAATACCTGTAACACCACCGCATGGCTGGCGTCCCGAGCCAATCGGAACTTGGATCAAGCTAAGCAGTTTTCCAATCACGCGCTCGCCCTCAACCCGGAGCAATCCGCCTATCTCGACACCATGGCCGAGATTGAGTTTGCAAAACGAAATCGGGGAAAAGCTCTGGAATGGTCGTCTCTGGCCGTGAATTTCATGCCCTTGGACACGATGCTCCGGCGTCAGCAAGAGCGATTTCGAACAGCGCCCTTGCCGCGATAGGCTTGACACCTCAGTTCCTCTAAGGCGGGATTCTTCCCCCATGGCCAAACTTTCGATTCGCGATCTCGATGTATCCTCCAAAGAAGTCCTCATGCGTGTGGATTTCAACGTCCCGCTCAAAGAGGGTGTCATCACCGACGACACCCGCATCCAAGGTGCCGTGCCTTCGATCCGTCAGTTAGTTTCCGGTGGGGCCAAGCTGGTTCTCTGCTCGCACTTGGGTCGTCCGACGGGTGGATTCGAAGCGAAATTTTCCCTCGCTCCCGTTGCCACCGCTCTGTCTGAAATTCTTGGTCAGCCGGTGAAGCTCGCCCCAGACTGCATCGGTGCGGAAGTCGCCACTCTACGCGCAGCCATGCAGCCCGGGGAAGTGCTCATTCTCGAAAACACCCGCTTCTATCCGGAAGAAGAAGCGAACGATTCCGCCTTCGCCGAGAAACTTGCCGGCACTGCCGATATCTACGTCAACGACGCATTCGGCACGGCTCACCGCGCCCACGCCTCCACCGAGGGCGTTACCCATTTCATCCAACAAAGCGCCATGGGACTTCTGATGGAGCGCGAGCTGGAATATCTCGACGGAAAGCTCCAGAATCCCGAAAAACCTTTCCTCGTCATCATGGGTGGCGCTAAGGTTTCGGATAAAATCCAAGTCATCACCGCCCTCATGGAAAAGGCGGACGCTTTCATCATCGGTGGTGCGATGGCGAACACCTTTCGCAAAGCGCAAGGCTATCAGGTTGGTAACAGCCGCGTCGAAGCTGATAAACTCGATCTAGCACTCGACATCCTCGCCAAGGCGGAGGCCAAGGGCATTCGCTTTATTCTCCCAGCCGATACACGCATCACCCAAGAGTTTAAAGAAGGAGCTACCACCCAAGTCACTGGAATTTATGGGCAAGGTGGCGAGACCCCCGACGGTTGGGAAGGCATCGACATCGGCGATGTCGCCATCACCGAGTTCTGCGCGGAAATCGGCAAGGCGAAAACGATGATCTGGAATGGCCCCATGGGAGTCTTCGAAATCGAAAGTTTCGCCAAGGGCACCCGCGCCATCGCCGAGGCCATGGCCAAGAGCGACGGTGTCACGATCGTCGGCGGCGGTGATTCCGTCACTGCGGTCAATCAGTTCGGTCTCGATGACCAAATGACGTTTATCTCCACCGGCGGTGGAGCTTCTCTGGAACTTCTCGAAGGCAAAGTCCTGCCCGGAGTCGCCGCCTTAACCGAAGTCTGATTCTCAAATTGCCCATTCGCTAACACCCAGCCAATCATTACATGAACCGTAAACCAATCTTCGCCGCTAACTGGAAAATGAACAAAGGCGCTTCCGAGACGGAAGACTTTGTGAAAAGTTTTCTCTCGAAACTCCAAGGACAAGATTTCCCCTGTGAAATTGTCATCGCACCACCGTTCATTTCCCTGCCCAAGCTTGCGGATCTGCTCCATAATGCGAATGCTGGACAGAATGCTCACGCCATCCAGATCGCCGCACAGAACTGCTCGCAGTTTGATTCCGGAGCTTATACCGGCGAGATCAGCGTGCTCATGTTGCGCGAGTTTTTCGTGCACTACGTTATCCTCGGCCACAGCGAGCGCCGCGCGATCTATGGTGAGACGGATGCCATCATCAACGCGAAGATTAAAAAAGCCCGCGAGGCAAATCTCAAGCCGATCTTCTGCATCGGAGAAACTCTTGCCGAGCGCGAGGCTGGCAATCTCGAAAGCGTCCTTCGCACCCAGATCACCGGCGGACTTGATGGCGTTTCCGAAAAGGACCTTGGCGAAACCGTTATCGCCTACGAACCCGTCTGGGCCATCGGCACCGGCGTCACCGCCACTTCTCAACAAGCTCAGGATGCGCACGCATTCGTCCGCTCTGTCATCGCCGATCTCTACGGTGCCGACGCCGCCGCAAAAATCCGCATCCAATACGGCGGCAGCGTGAAGCCCGGCAATGCCGCCGAGCTCATGGCCTGCCCCGACATCGATGGAGCCCTCATCGGTGGTGCCGCCCTCGAGCCCCAGAGTTTCCAAGAAATCATCCGCAACGGCTCCGCCGCCTAAGGAGAAGGGACATTTCTGTCCCTTGCATTCATTCATCAAGATGTCACGCCTCGTCCGCACCCTATCATTCGCGTTCCTCCTGCTCACGGCTCAAAGCCACGCCGACCACGTCATCGTGACCGGTGGTCCTACGCTGCGACAATGGGAGAACTACCGCGTATCCGATGATCAGCACGACCGTTGGTGGGCGAATTTCATTCGTGCGTCCACCCTGCGCATGGCAGAAATTCGCAAAGCCTATGGCCCGGATGCGCCGTTGGTGTGGATGGTCTATCAACCCGGCTACCAGACTCGGGGCCGCGAAGACGGTAAGCCCTACACGACCTGGATTGCCGAGCAAGCGGCCAAGCGGCGAGCCACCTTGATCTGGTTCAATAGCTCTGGAAATTTCATCCAAGCGCTCAACTCGCGCCCGCGTGGCTCGATCAAGACCTTTGATTTCTTCGGCCACTCGAATCGCTATGCCTTCATGTTCGACTATGGAAATGAAATCATGGCGGTCTCCACCGCCTGGCTTCACGAGCGGGATTTGCCACGTATCAAAGCCTCGGTTTTTGATCGCAACGCTTATTGCAAGAGCTGGGGCTGTCATACCGGCGAGAGCATGAGCGCCGTCTGGAAACGTTCAATCGGAGTTGCTCTCGAAGGCGCCAAAGGTCCTACTTCCTACACTGAAGTTGGTCATGGCGTGATGCCCATCGTCAAAGGCCGCTGGGTGAGGTGAGCAGACCCTTCCGAGATTAAATGTAAGTTTCTTCATAAAATTTGGAAATAGAGAACTTCAACTGCGATTGGAGTAGGGATGACAAGCTTCGCCGAGACGGTCGAAACCAACTCAGTCCAAACTCCGGGGGGAGTTCGGGTGGGTTCGACATTCCCGAGAAACTTTTCACCAACAGGTGAAACCACGACTCAGGATTGAAAAGTGGGCGAGAAACTCAGGCCGGGGGGCCTGACAAAATTCTCCGCTCATTCGAGATCGCAAGTCGTTCGCCGCAGAATGGTAAGACAGGCCAGCCGGGGGGCTGGCCTGTCTGCCCGTATTTTTGCTGCCGTCCAATCACTCAGACGGCACGGTCTGCGTAGCGATCAAAGCGATTCGACAGGATCATAAAGGTGGGTGCCCAGAGGCCCACGAAGATCCCGAAACGCTCCGCATGGGCGACTGACTCTGCCGTGGTACCACCGGTAAGATACCAAATGGCAATCGACCCAAGGATCGAGGCGAAGCCGAGGATTAAACAAAAATTACTGAGCTGCTTGAGTTGTTTTACCTTCATCCTCGCAGAATGACACTGATCACCTTTCGAGCAAGGCGGAAATGAATTGGCCGTTCGATCTTCGATCTTCGAGCCTCACTCCGGGTGATCGCGAGCACAATCGCTTACGGTCTATCAGAATGCAGCCAGACTGGGACCAAAGACGAATGAGCGCTCACCAAGATAGAGCCGCAAACTCGCACTTCCGATTTCCGCCAACATGAGTGGGTCCGCCACTCAGGTGATGAGCGGCATGTGCGATCATCATCTGTCAGTGGTCTTGCGCATGCGGCAAGCGTCGCTGCAGTAGCGGACGTTTTCCCAATCGCGTGCCCACTTTTTACGCCACGCAAAGGGGCGTTGACAATGCAGGCAAATTTTCTGCGGTAGGTTCTGCTTTTTCACGCGATTCATCGAGGGAGATCTATCAAGAGTTGCTGATGGGGAGGTGAAGTAATTTTGTTAGCGTTGGTAGGAAGTGTCTTTTGGAGGCGTTCCCAGAATTGAAAGAATCCACCACTGGCAAAATGACGGATGTTTCGATCCTCAGGACGCTCGATGAGAATGAGTCGAACGCCCGCTTCGGCAAGGGCCTCGCGAAGGGCGGGCAACGAATCATGTAAGGGACCGATTTCCGGCTGCAAGGCAGCGACTTGGTCGAGTCGATTCGCTTTTACCCAGCGCACGATAGCCTCGACGTTAGAATCACGATGTTCGAGCGTTGCGGAGGTATTCCAGTAAGTCTCCGCACGAGTGGCTGCATCCTGGAGGGCTTCGGCGAGCCATTGTCTTTTCTTGGTTGGGAACCGATGACGGTCCCAAGAGTCGGTATCACCAGTTACGAGAATCGCGGAAAATGAGTGCTGCTTGAGCGGCGAGGTTTCTACCGCGAGATCCTCCTCATGAATCCAAAGCCCCGTGGTCGGAGATGGAATCAGGCTCTCTAGCAGCCGATCCTTGTGGGTGATCGGTGGTTTTAAAAATGTTTTTGGTTGGAGTGCTTGAGAGTTCTCGAAGGCGGCGAGACCGTCGGCGAGTGAGCTGAGAAGCTCGGGAGCTAGGTATTTTTCCAGATTGCTACGACGTGCGAGATAGGTTTTCCCGGGAGTTTGTAAACCCGCCACCCAGCGCCAGGATAGAGTGTTGGACGCAGGGTCGCCATCGAGGAGATGCCGGTAGAAAAATGCAGCTCCATGTTGCCATGGCAAGCGTGCTTCATGAATCCACCACGCGGCGAACCACATCCGCGCGTGATTATGGAGATAGCCGGTCGATACCAACTCGTTTGCGAAGTGATCGATCACCGCATTCCCGGATTCAGAATTCTCGACGCGCTGCACCATCGGAGTTTCCGGTATTTGTGTGAGGTCTGTGAGAAAGTCACTCCAGACTTCCGGGCGCAGTGCCAGCCACGATTTCCAGTACCGCCGCCAATAAACCTCTTGGATGAATTTCTCCACTCGACTGAAAGGGTGTAAATTTAGGACGGCGGCAACTACTTCCTCCTCGGTGATCAAGCGATGTCGGATCGCAGGCGAAAGCTTAGAGACTGACGAGTGACTCGGTTTCACCTGATTCCGGTCGCGGGCATAGAGTCCGGCG
>JANPAU010000277.1:0-4499 GCA_031430055.1 Akkermansiaceae bacterium
CTTTTCGCAGGAAGACCGCCGCTTCGCCTGCAGGAATGTCTGCGTGGTCGATCCGCCGGTCCAACCAACCGACGAGCATCTCGACGCTCCAATCACTCGACCCGCCGAGTTCCATCACTTGCTGGTGCAGCGTGCCGACGAAATCCTCGCCTTGCTCCATCGCCATCAAGCCCGCCGTCACCTGGTTCGCGGCGTTCACATCGACGATGCCGGCTTTCCCGGTCGGGCGTTTGAGCGGGTTGTAATTCTCGGAAAGTTTGGCGTCTTTTTGCCCAAGCCGCCACGGATGTTCGAGCAGGAAGGTGCTTTCGAAAACAAACAGATCGCCGTCTTCCTCCACGCAGAGCAGCGGCACGATGAAATTCTGCTGGAGCTGGTAGGGCGACGGTTGCTGCTGGAGGGGCGGCCCGAACGCCCGCTCCGCCTCTCGCACAGCTTCCACCGCTTCGTGGATTTTTGCGCGGGCTTCCAGCGTGTTCGCGCAACTTGCTAGAGACTCGGCTTCCAGCTTGTCGAGCGGCACGATGATCGTCAGTGCCCCGGTTTTCCCGTCCAGTTTCACCTTTCCACCCAGCGCCGCCACTTGCACGGCGGCCACGGCGGTGTCGATTTCCTTGCCGGGCTCCAGCGTCACAGTTTTCGGTTGTGAGCCAAGCGCCAGTGTGCCCGGCATCACCGGCATGATGATGCGCTCCGCTTCCGCAGTGGTGAAACCATTGCTTTCGAGCGCGTCCCGCAGTTCTGCCAGAACTTCGTGGATGTTATCCGAAACGGAAAACGCATAAGCGCAGTTCAAATCTGGATGCTGTTTCTCCTTCGCTCCCGGCAGCCGCAGCACGCGACCGACGATCTGCTCGATGGCCGTCGCCGAGCGGGTTTCCCGCAGGCTGCATAGCACGTAGGCGAACGGGCAATCCCAGCCCTCGCGCAGCTTCTGCACGGTAATGATGATTCGCACCGGGCACTTCGGCGACTTGATTTCCTCGGAACTCGGCAGTTCATCCAGCTTGCCGGTAGCAATCTTGATTTGTTCCTTCGGTATGCCGAAATCCGCAGTGAGGCGCGTGCGCAGCTCCTCGCAATCGTCCACCCGCACGGCTTGGATAAGTAGGATCGGCCGCAAGTATTCTCCGGTGGCCTGGGCTTCTGCCGTGGCGAGGCGTTCGAGGTCGGCGCGCAGCGTGAGCGCTTCTGTCAGAAGCTGGTCCTTTTGGCTGGGATGGCGGGTCACCACCTTGAGCGGAAGTTTCACCATGTCCGCCGCCTTGAGTTCCGCTGCGGAAACATAGTGCAACACGTTAGATGGCATCTTTGTCCTTGCCGGAGTGGCAGTGAACTCGATGATGCAAGACGGCATCACGCTCCCTAACATGCCGAAGGATAGCTCGGTGCGCGCGTTGTGCGCCTCGTCCACGATCACGATGGGACGCCGCAAGCGCAGCACGTTGACCAGCGATGGCACGGGCTTCCCATCCGGGCCGGGCAGAAGATCGGCGCTGCGGTTTGCTGGTAGATTGAGGAAATGATCCGCCAAACTTCCGTTCTGGGCATAGACGCGCCGCCCGGTCGTATCCTCCGCGCGGAAGGCCTGGATGGTGGCGACGATGACGACCGTGCTGCCCTCCACCACCCCGCGCGAAAGCCCGAGCGCTTCCTCGATAGTGAGCACCTCGATTGGCCCCGCGCAGGCGGTTTCCAAAGCCCGACGATAGGCGTGGCGGGTGTCCCGCAGGGCGTCCGCCGTCTGCGTGAGGATCGTCTGACTAGGCACCAGCCACAGCACCACCGCTTGCTCCGCGTGGAGTAAATCGCTCTTCGCGATGCCCGCCGCGTGGCAGGCCAACAAAGTTTTTCCGCCGCCGGTCGGCACGCGCAGACAGACGTAAGGCATCGACGAGCCGAGGCCTTCCGAAATCACCGGGAAGTAGGGCACTTCAGGAAATTCATTCGCCACGAGCACATCGTGGAACGAGTTGTGCAGGCTGCCACCCGCCGAACATGCACGCAGGAAATCCCGCAACGAACCGAGCACACGGTTTTGATAGGGTTTGAGGACGATCATGATTCAGAGGTGCGAAAGTTCGAGGAGGGGCGAACTCCGATTCGCCCTCGTGCATGTGGAGTCGATGAAAAGTGCGAAAGCTCCAGCCATCGACTTACCATGCGCATCGGCGGTTCGGAGACCGCCGTTCCTTGATGTCTAGCGACAAATCTAGCCGGACTCATGAGACGCGAATTTCGTAAGGGGTTTGCCGCACGGTGATGTCTTCCTCCGCCAAGCGCTCGGTTCCGATCAAACAGCCCGCACAATAAATCACCTTCGGCCCGGCGAATGGCGGCAGTTTGGCAAGAATCTTGCGCGTCAGCACATTGCCGCCGTTCGCCGACTTGTCGCCGAGGATGCCGTTGAATAGCAGATAGACTGCAAGGCCCTTGCAAACGCCAAGCAACGGCGTGTTCGACACCCGCTCGCGCGGCAGTGGTTCGCGCGTCTCGCTGAAATACACATGCCGCGCTAGCTCGCCGAACTTCACCGTCTCGCGGATGTGCCCGGTTTCGTCAAACAGCGGCTCGCCCAACTCGCAGAATCGGAAACCACCGCCGAGACCTGCGACTTTTTCGCCTTTTGCGTTGGTGTAGCCTTCGGCCACGCGGCGGACGCGCTCGGCAGTGATCGACTTGGCATTTGACTCCTTCATCTCAACGAGAATGAACCGGCGATTTTGGTTATCAGCACGATTGAGTTGCAGGATTGCCTGGGCGGTGGTGCCCGATCCGGCGAAGGAATCTAAAACCAGATCGTCTCCCGAAGTGGTAAAACTGATTAGTTCCTCAATCAATCCAGTCGGTTTAGGAAAGTCGAAAGGACGCCTGTTATCGGGGAAGATCGCCTTGATTTCATTGGTTCCGATTCGCCCATCCAATTCGAAAAGGCTGGAGAGCTTGGACCGATAGTCTTTCGCATAAACTTTGAGTTCTATTAGCTTTCTATCGTCATCCCCGAAAATGATCCGGCCTTCTTCAAGCAGCTTTGTCAGGGTAGTTTCCGGGAATCGATAGCCCATCAGCGGTTCTTTGCATGGCTTCTTGGTCATGGGATGTAGAACATCATAGCGATAGCCCTCTTTACCAGGGTTGTGAACTCCGCGCAGACCAGTATAGATGCCTCCTTGATCAATGAATTTGTAATCCTGAAATGGCCAGATCTCGTCCTTATGCTTCCGGAACCATTTTGTGTAAGCCTCTTGACGTGCATCCTGATCTGGAAAATCACGAAGAATTCCATCTCCGATTTTCAGAAGTTGATCCTTCACATCAAGATTCACGGACTTCCACTCTTTGGGAAGATTGTCCACGTTAGTCGCATAACAGAGAACATATTCATGTTCGGTGACAATCCGCGTGGGATTGTTGTCGGTGGTGTTTTTCCAGACCACGCAACCGAGAAAATTTCTACGACCGAAAAGCTCGTCCATAATCAGTTTCAGTGACGCAACCTCGTTGTCGTCGATGCTGATGAATATAACGCCATCCGGTCGGAGAAAGCGCTTCAGGATCGCCAGGCGGGGGTAGATCATGCATAGCCATTTGTCGTGCCTAGATAAATCTTCTGCCTCAGCGCCAACCACTTTGCCGAGCCACTCGCGGATTTCCCGACTACTGACGTTGTCGTTGTATCGCCAGCCTGCACGTTTTCCAGAATCATCCCTATCATCCATCCCTGTGTTGTAAGGCGGATCGATGCAGATGCATTTCACTTGGCCGGCGTAGTGCGGGAGCAGGGCTTTGAGGGCGACGAGATTGTCGCCTTGCACGATGAGATTTCCGCTGCCGGGATCGCCGCAGGAGAGTTCCGGCACGTCCTTGAGCAGATGGAAGGGAACTTCCAGATGGTGTTTGACGACGGCTTCCTTGCCGATCCAGTTGAGGGTGGGCATTGATCGTTAGAAGTAAGGTTTCGAGAACTTCTTCTTTGCGCACAACAAAACCACGCCGCTTACGGGACATGGAGCCACGGGGAACGGGATGATACAAACTAAAGTCTGTTGAGCGGAAGGAGGCATGAAAATGCGTCCTTCCGGTGGACGGGGAGTTAGAAAGTCGAGCTACGCCGACCGCAACGGCCTTTAGCCGCCCCCCGTGGGAGACGACCTGGACATGCGCCGCCGCCTCCCCGGCCTTTTGAGTCGGTTTGGCGGCAATGGTTGCGGTCATTGCCAACCGCGTAGCTTGAGGTTTCTATGCCCCGGCCGCCGAAGCGGACGCTGTGAGTCAATCCGCCCGTGCGGGGTGCGGCAAGGGCAAAGGTGAAAGCGGACGGAATCTTGAGAGGGGTTGGCGTGCTGGACGCCCGGATCCGAAGTCGGCGAAGGATGGATCTGCCGGGACCGCGAGTTTTCAACTCGCTCTTGAGAAAGGGGCGTCAAAGGAGAAGTGGCGGCGGCCACGTGAGCTTTGGCGTTTCTTTCGCTGGCGAGTCTGGAGACTCGCGGTCCGGC
>JANPAU010000278.1:0-3970 GCA_031430055.1 Akkermansiaceae bacterium
CCGCAGTAAGCCTCTGGCCGACTTGATCCCTCACGGTCCCATAAAGAGTGTAATATGGGGCTGGTGGAAAGGCCTGTAAAAGTGCGCTGCCAGCAAGCAACAACAGGAATGTCGCGATGAACTTGCACGCACTCAAATCCCTAATAAAGAATCGTAGGGAGGAAAAAAATTGAGTGCGCTTGAGTTCATTCATGCCTTTGGAAATTAACTGTTTCGACGATCACACCGATCGCTTTCCGAAGGCAAGCTCGGATTTGCCTCTAGGTAATTAACCTAGGCGACGGACAGATGCGAGTTCAGGATCTCTAATACAAACTGCAAAGATGCTACCGCCCGTAGGATTCGGTTTGCAGCTTACTTCGGCACCTAAGCGGCGGGCCAGCTCTCCAACCAGATAGAGGCCCAAGCCGTTAGATGATTCACCGTCCGTGGGCAATGCTCGATTTGAAAAAACCTTTCCCGAGAAGATCTCCGCCCGGTCGCGCTCGGGGATACCGGGCCCTTCATCGGTTACCGAAATGATCACTTCATCTTTTGTCCGCTCGAGATCAATGAAAACCGAGGCTCCGGGACTGGAGAACTTGACCGCATTCGAAAGAAAATTATTCACGATGTGCTCGACGACAGGTCCGTGGGTCAGCATCGTGATCGGCTGGGTGGGAATGCTTCGGCGAAGCCTGATGCGTTTGGAATCGGCATGCGCCTGCTCGGCCGCGATAACCCGGTGAAACAAGGCGCTGAGATCGCACGGCGTGGAATTACCGATCGCAGAAATTCCATCATGAGGACGAGCTACCGAGAGTGCTCCGGTCACAAGTCCGAACATCCGCTCGACGGCCACATGCATGTCACCTAGCAGCCTGCCACCTTCCGGCCCGGCGAAGACTTCCGGCGTGCCGCGGACCAGTTGCAGCAGATTCCGCATTCCGCTCAGCGGGCTCTGCAAATCGTGCACGGCGCTGGCGGTGAGAATGGCGTTTTCCTGAGTGACGGCGGCAAGTCGAATGGACTTATCTGCGAGAGCGTTTTCCAATGCCTTGCGCTGCAGTCGCAATTGATAGACGAGCACCGAAACGGTGAGACCGATGACAGCGACGACACTGAGGAAAAGCTGTAGCGAAAGCAGTGACTGCTCGGGAGAATCCGAAGGAAACGCAGCAAAACCACGCATCGTCCCCGCGACGCCGATGCCCATGAGCAGCAAGACTCCAAGCACCGCTCCACGCCGTCCGAACCGACAGGCGATCCAGAGCACCACCGGGATCACCATGTAGGCTTTCGGCCAGAGCGGAAGCACTTGGGCAAAATGGACGCCACTGATAGTTTGGCCCACGAGCACAAGCAAGGTCATCACGGTCACCCACTCCGCGAAGGCCCGTCGAGATACTTGCCACTGTGAAAGGCGGAATGAATCGATGAAAAAAAGCGGGGCGCAGGTGAGAATGCCAGCGACATTCCCCGTAAACCAGGTGAACGCCGTTTCCCCGACTTTTGCCGCCGGTAATATTCCTGCGAGCTGGAGGCTGAGCGCTCCACATCCCGCACTGAGCAGCGGTGGTAAGAAACCCGCGAACAGGACAAATCGAAAGACGCCATCGACGGACCAGAACTTCGGTGGAACCCCCAGCGCGCGGCGCGCGAGCCATGCGCCGACAAGCGACTCTGCCGTATTTCCCAAAGCAATCCCCAACGCCGCCAAAGCAGAGTCAGGCTGCGATACGCCATGCTGCACGTTGACGAGGAAATTCGTGGCGAAGGCTCCGAGGAAAACGATGGGCCAATAGCGAAACCCGAAACGAGCCAGAGCGCCGATCCCGAGTCCAGCGAGCGGCCACACGGCGGAAGCGTTGGCCTGGATCAAGGCGAGCCGCAGTGACCACCAGCCAAGCAGTGCATAGAGCAGTGCGCCGATGCCGATGACCGCCACCTGTTGGAATCGCGAGGCTCGCATCATTACAGGATGTGCGCTTCCACCAGATGCACCGCCTGCCGGGCGAGTGAAGCGGCGTTCGCGAGTTTGAGTTTGTTTTTGAGATTCTCGCGGTGAGCCCCCACCGTCTTGGTGCTGATGTTCAAGCTCTTGGCGATGAAAGCGGTCGTATTTCCCATGCCGATGAGTCGCAAGACCTGCAACTCCCGGTCAGTGAGACCCGCAAGCGCGAAGTGCTCCGCAGGACCGGATTTCGATTGAAGACCCTCGCCAATCATTTCCGCTGACAGATCCGGACTCAGGTAGCGTCCTCCGGCAGCGATGAAGCGTAAGGCAACGAGCAGTTCGTCAAGCCCATGGCTTTTCATCAAATATCCCGCCGCCCCGGCGCGCAGGGCGCGCATCCCGTAACTGCTTTCTTCGTTCATGGAATACACGAGCACACGGATCGACGGCCATTCCTCGTGGATCCTCCGAAGCAGATCGATCCCGTCGTTATTCCCCATCCAAAGATCGAGGATGAGGAGATCGGGCACCGTGTGCTCGATGGCGGCCCGCGTCGTCGCGCCGTCTTCAGCCTCCGCCAGCAAGGTGAAATCCCCGGCCCCCCTCAAAACCAGGCGAATGCCCGAAAGGACGATCGGATGGTCATCGGCAGCAATGACGGTGAAAGTTTGAACGGACATGGGATTTTAAAATCGGCGCGATTTGGAGCCAATCTCAGACCGAGTTTCCCCCACAGACTTTGCAGGCGAGGGAGAATGATCAAGGCCACAATTTTTGGCGATGCCTATTATAACAACTTGAGGACCGAGGTGCAATTTGAAGGCCAAAATGCGCACGAATGCATCAGCCAAAGCGACGGAGATTAAAATCTGGATGACAAGATTTCAAATTGCCATCAATGGGATGATGTGTCGAAAATTTCACCTTCCGACGTTAGACAATCGCAAAACTCCATGTATCAATCCGCCTACAGTATACCGATGACAATACACCAAAGCGCTCTTTTAATCTTTGCAATAAACTGCTCATCAGTAGTTTGCGCTGAAATCCGACCATGGAAAAGCGCCGACGGGGTGCATACCCTGCAAGGGGAGTTCGTCAAACGCGATGTCACCAACGTCACTTTGCGAAGCGAAAGCGGCAAGGAAGTCACCGTCAATCTCGCCAAGCTCCACCCGGGAGAAACCCAATGGCTGGATCTTCATCACCCGCTCACACCAACGCCAGCCCCCGCCCCCGCATCTCCATCTGCCCAAGATCCCACTGCGTTTTTTGATAATCTCACATTCAGCGACACGCGAGAAACCGCCCTCAACAAACTCAAGGCCAGTAAGATCGTGGAATTGACGACCGATGAGACCTTCATCGGTCGCTCTGGATTGAATGGCATTTTCCGCACCCGCAAGAAGACCGGAACCCTGAATAGTTTTCTCTATTTCGACTGGAGCGGGTCCGGAAAGCTCGCCGAACTCAGCCTGCAAACGGACTCTCGTCCCGACTCCTCTTACAAAACGGAGTTAGAGCCGTGCTGGAAAGAATTCATCGAACTGCTTAGCTCCCTCTACGGAAAACCTGTCCAGAAAGGCCCCCTACCACCGCTTGCAAGCCTCACGGATGGCTGCTTCATGCCATCGCATCTCTGGAAAATCGGGACCGGCGGTTCAGCCCTGCTCGGCACTGCCCGCGACGGCCAGAAATACCAACTCGTCGTGCGCTTCACCCAGAAAAAGGTCGGCGTGGTGGAACTGCCCTAGTGTCGCCTTGTTGCTTTCTAACGATTTTCCGTATCAGGCGGAGTGTATGAACTGTTGTTCTGCGAGTTGATGTGCTGGGCGCGGTCCTTGGGGCTGGCATTGATTGTGTTGATCCGCAGAACTACGTGCGAGTGGGCGGCTCATGATGGCAAGCGGCTCGGATTGAATCGAAACACTTAACACAAAAAAGCCGGACGGGGCGAACCCATCCGGCTTTTTGAATTGGACTCGTGGGCGAGATGCCCACGCTCCTTGATTAGTCCTCCTGGCCTGGGCTCCA
>JANPAU010000279.1:0-2266 GCA_031430055.1 Akkermansiaceae bacterium
CCATCCAAGCACCGGGGCGGGGAAGGAAATCGATCAGGCGAGGGAAAATCGATAGGATGAGATACGGCAGCGCCAGTCCGATGGCCATCGCGGCGAAGGCTGCAAAAAATTGAAACGCGGGAAGCGCGATGGCTGCGCCGATGGCCACGCCGAGAAAGGGTGCAGAGCAGGGAGTCGCGACGATGGTGGCGAGCACGCCCGAGAAAAAGGAACCACCGAGGCCTTGTTTGGATTGAAGCGAGCCGCCGACGGAGGTGGCGGACGTGCCAAGCTCGAAGAGGCCAAACATGTTGAGTGCCAGGACGAACATCAAGAGCATGAGGACTAGGACCACCCATGGATTCTGGAGTTGGTAGCCCCAACCGATGGAGCTGGCACCGCCGGCAGCAGTCCGGGCAGCGAACAGGATGCCGCTGAGCACGCCGAATGAGGCAAGAACGCCGAGGGTGAATGTTACGCCGTGGAGGGCAATTTTCCGGCGATCTTGGCCGGCTTGCTGGACGAAGCCCATAATCTTTAGGCCGATGACGGGAAAGACACAGGGCATGAGATTGAGGATCAGGCCACCTAGCAGCATTCCGCCGAGGATGGGTAGATACCTTGAGAGCGGCAACGCTTGAGCGGGTGGAGATCCAATCTTGGTTTCTGGAATTTCGTAGGCGGTGGGTCCAGTTAGGATTCCCGAAATGGTGGTGCCTTGAGGGATTGGATTGTCGAAGGCGTCGGTCTTGGCGCGTTTGAGATTGATGACCCATTCTTCGCCATCTTGTTGGATGCTGCCACCTGCGCTGGCGGGCTGGATGAAGGGATGATTGGGGATGAAATCGGTGGGAGGGGATTTGATTTCGCCACTGTGCAGGACTCGGAGCTGGATGTCGCCACCCTCGGAGGTGCTGGTGGCTTTGATCCCTCGAGTGTGGTGCGGGAGACTTTTTCTGGCGTTTTCGAATAATGTAGTCTTCGAACTGTCCCTCTCGCCGGGCTGAGTGATTGGTAATGTTAGGTTGAACGTTGCGCTTTCGTTGATGCAGCTTTCCTTGCAGATTTGCCATTCTGCGTTTGCCGTTAGTGTTACGGTGTCGCCAACTGAGAGCGTGAGCGGTGCAGTAAGCTCGATGAGAAACACGGGGGAGCCTTGATAGACGAAACTCTTCCCGAAAAAGCCGTCTTTCACCTCGGGAACAGGCCATTGGATGGGTCCGGCGGTGAATCCATCTGGAAATTTCCAAGTGATCGAAGGGGGAAGTTCGACGCTTCCGGAATTTTTGTAGTAGCTGTGCCAGCCCTCGGGGTGGGCGAGCTTGAGAGCGACGGTGAAGGTGCTTCCCGGAGCGATGGTTTTCTCTTCGGAGATAAGCTCCGCGACTGAAGAGCTGGCCTTGGACGTGAATTCAAACTGGGCGTGGACTGAGGGCACAAAGCCAAAAGTGGCCACAAGGATGAGGAGGATGCGGAGCATGATAGGCATGATGAATTCTAGTTTAAGAGGGTTGAGCGTGAATAATCATTCCAAAAAAAATCGGGATCTCCATTCATAGAGATCCCGAGGTGAAGTTCGACGGTTCTGACGATTAGCGTTCTCTGGAATTGCCAATCACAGCCCCGGAAGCTCCCCCCACTCCTGCCCCGATGGCCGCGCCTTCGAGGCCGCGTCCTGATTGATGGCCGATGATACCGCCGACAGCGGCACCTGTCGCGGCACCGATGAGAGCTCCTTGTCGGGTGCTCGGTCCGGCGGGTTGCGCACAGTTTGAGAGTGCGAGGGCAAGGGCGGTGAGGGTGGCAAATTGAGTTGTAGTTTTCATGGAGTAATGAGTTCTTGTAAAAGCTAGATCAGTAAATTTCATGGGACAAGGGGTAATTCGCTGGGGGGATTTGTCCGACAGCCACCTCAGTGAACCTAGAGAGTATTCATGGAGAGGAAGAACAGGCAGGAATGCAAGTATCACTCTTTATTGGCCTTGTCTCGCGGTGGCTTTGAGGCGGAGAGCGTTGAGGGCGATGAAGCCGGTGGCGTCGTCTTGGTTGTAGGCTTCTTCCTGGCCGCCTTCCATGGTGGCGACGGCTTCGGAATACATGCTGAACGGGCTGCGCCGGCCGGCTTGCATGACGTTGCCTTTGTAGAGTTTCATGCGGACTTCGCCGGTGACTGTTTTCTGCGTTTCGGTGACGAGCGCTTGGATGGCGACACGCTCGGGGGCGAACCAGAACCCATTATAGACTAACTGCGCGTATTTCGGGATGAGACTGTCGCGGATGTGCATGG
>JANPAU010000280.1:0-4889 GCA_031430055.1 Akkermansiaceae bacterium
TTCCACGCGATAGTATACTTCGGGTCGGGCAGATTGAAATACCAAGGTGTGTAGCCATGCTGCTCGCGGACCTCGGCCAGCTTGCCGTTTTCCCCACGCGGCAGCACCTTGAAAAAATCGGCATCTTTGTCCCACAGCTGCATCTGCACCAACGACTTGAGGACCGCCGCCTTGTCGCGGAATTCCTTCGCGATCTCTATCTGGCCAGCCAGTTCTGCAATCCGAGCAATCGCCTGCGCATCGCCGAACTGATAGCTATTGATCGTCGCCCGATAGCCGCTGCCACCGATGGAAGCTTCCATGCCATCGCGATCATCGATCTGCCAATACAATCCATTCGCATCGCGATGCGACTTTTCCCACGCCCCGTAATTCGAAATCAAGTCCGGAAGCAAGCGAACTGTCAGCGCCTTGTTGCCGGTGACCTCATAGCGCGCCCAAATCGAATCGGCAGCCCAAAAGCTATAACGGCGCACGTCAGCACCAGAGCGAAGCCAGAAAAGTGCATAGTTATCGAGATACTTGGGATCCTTCAACCAACGGCCTTCACGGAAGTGGTGGCCGGCCGCGCAGCAGATCGTGTTCTGCTCGCCCGACCACGAAACCTGCGGCAAAAACTCCGTGATCACAAAACCATCGGGAGTCTGTTTGATATGCTTACGAAAAGTCCACCAGCGGAAGTAATAGATTTCCTCAATCTCCTTATCCGGGCAGTCCAGCAGTGGAATATTCGCTTTCAGGAAATCCCATGCTTTATCGTTAGGAAAAGCCTGGGTATAGAGTTCATTGTCATGCTGATTGAAAGCGTCCACATAATGCCGGAATGAATCCGCATTGAGAATCTGCTTGGGATGCCCTTCTGCCGCGCTTACTTGGACGCTTGGGCAAAGCATCAAAATTATCACAAATTTAATATTCATCTGTTCTCCCAGAAATTTTAACGAGCCACGGGTGAAATAGTAGTGATGACCACCGGCTCCGATTTCAGTCCTTCTGCACGGACGCTGAGCCCGATCTCGCCGGGCGTGCGACTCGCTTTGATCACCGCTAAGCACAAGCCGTGAAATGCCTTGTGCTGCGTCGCCTTGAACGGCTCGTGATTCGTAGGATCGCCATTGTCCACACCCGCAATCTCGCCGGGGCCCTCGACGGAAAAGCGAATCAAGTCATCGGCGTTCGGGCACAGGTTTCCGTCCTTGTCCACCACCCGCACTTCCACATACGAAAGATCCTCACCATCGGCCGCGATTTGCTGGCGATCCGGCCTAACTACTAACTTTGCGGGCGGACCCGCAGTGCGCACTTCGTCAATGATCGTTTGCCCATTCTTCGTGCCAACAGCTTTTAAAACTCCAGCCGCATAAGGCACCTGCCATTCCATGTGCAGACTTTTACCATCCTTGAAATCCCGGCGACCTAACGACTTTTCATTGAGAAATAATTCCACCGAATCTGCGTTGGTGAAGCACCAAACCGGGATTTCCTTGCCTTCAAACCCCTTCCAGTTCCAATGCGGCAGCAGATGCACGACTGGCTTGTCGCTCCATTGGCTTTGATAGAGATAATACCGATTTTTGGGAAACCCCGCTAAATCAATGATGCCAAAGTATGAACTGCGCGCCGGCCAGTCATGCGGCGTCGGTTCGCCAATATAGTCAAAACCCGTCCACACAAACTCACCCGCCACCCACGGCGCATTGCGGACCGCCATCAGGCTCGCCTCAGCGGTCAGCCCCCAGTGAGGCCGTTCCAGATCATAGGAAACACACTGGCTGTGCGGCTGTTTATTAATCGCCAGCTTCCCGTCGGACTGAAGTTCCAGCCCGTATTCGCCGCGCGTGCTCAGCGCGGAGGAAGTTTCACTGGCAACTAGCAATTTCCCCCGTTGCTTTTGATACTCTTCAGCAGAGTAATTCATGCCTACGACATCCAGTGCTTTCACAAATCCATGAGTGATGGCGTCCGCCATTTTATGCACTCCGGAAGTAACCAACCGCGTCGGATCCTCGCGATGGCAAATATCCACCAAGCGCCGGGCCATGCTACCGCCATGCGGCACGGACTGCTCTTTGATTTCGTTACCGATGCTCCACAAAATGATACTCGGATGGTTGCGATCGCGACGAATCATCGCGACCAAATCCCGCTCGCTCCAATCGTCAAAAAACTGCCTATAACCGAATTTGATTCCAGCCTTAGGAATAATCCATTCGTCGAAAATTTCATCCATCACAAGGAAGCCCATCCGGTCGCAGAGATCCAACAGTTCAGGCGTCGGCGGGTTATGACTGGTGCGCACCGCGTTACAACCCATCGCCTTGAGAATCTCCAATTGACGCTCGATGCCGCGGCGATGCACCGCCGCGCCCAAGCAGCCAAGATCATGGTGAAGACAGACGCCCTTGATTTGCTCGCGCTTGCCATTGAGCAAGAAACCATTATCTGCGGTAAACTCCAGTGTCCGAATGCCCAGCGGCGTGGCGAAACGATCAACCAAGCGCCCAGCGACGCGGACCTCGGACAACACTTGGTAGAGATATGGATGGGTAGTGGACCAGCGCTGTGGATTCGCGACCGCGAGTGTTTGCACTGCCTCATGAGCGCCACCTGCGGCAAGCATTTGCTCCGCCTGCTGTTCAGAAACGTTGATGCCGGTCGCATCAAGGATCATCGTATTCAAGACCGCCTTGACCTCATCGGCACTCTCATTTCGCAACTCGGTGCGCACGCAAACTTGCGCGTTGGCATTGCTCACCTGCGGGGTGGTGACATAAGTGCCCCATGGAGCCACATGCACCGGGTCCGTGAGTGTTAGCCAGACATGGCGATAAATGCCAGCTCCCGAATACCAGCGGGAGCAAGGTTGCTGGACATTGACCCTCACCGCTAAAACGTTAGATCCAGGCTTGAGATTTTTCGTTAAATCATATTCAAAACTGGTGTAACCGTAAGGTTGCTTCCCCATGGAAATGCCGTTGAGCCAAACCTCGCTGTCCATATAGACACCGTCGAAACGGACCCGGACTCGCTTGCCGACACTGCCTTCTGGTAGCGTGAACGTCTTGCGATACCAACCGATGCCGCCGTTGAGCGCACCCGCACCTGTGCCACCCGGGCTGTTCTTGTCGAAGAACCCTTCGATGCTGAAATCGTGAGGCACCTCCAAGGCCCGCCATCCACTGTCCGCCAGTCCGGGCATCTCAGCGCCATCCACTTCGCCCAAATGAAAGCGCCAAGCTTGGTCGAAAGAGAGCGTTTGACGCCCTGCGTCTGCCCCAGTCTCCGCAGCTTGGCAAAACTGCGCACCTCCGAGCAGCAGCAGGCTGACCATGGCAGAAACGACTGGTTTTGACATAAAATTGATCATCATTGGTGGCTTGTCTTAATGGTTTGAATCCCCCTGAATTTCTAACTAATAACGGAATTTATTGACCGACTTGGCCATTCAGCGTTGTATTCATACACCGATATCGGTGAAACTAAGGCGAGCAAGAATTTCGAGCATCGCATCAACTTGGTATCATTTCGCAGACTGTCGGGCAATAAGTCCAACGCCCATGAATCTGAAACACACCTTTTGCCTTTTATCCGTATTTTGGTTGCCTCTAGTAGCTGATGCTAAACCCAACAAAGCGGGGACGCCAGTGCTGATCCGCGCGGTGTTGCACGATCCCGCCAATCCCGGTGCCGAGCTATTTTATCCAGAGAAAAAAGGCGTAGTGGCCAAATTACAATTCCGGCAACAAGACCTGACGCTGCCGTTGTCCATCATGCCGGTCGATGGAAGCCTGGTACTCTACGACAAAGCCGATATCGATCCCAAGAATCCGGCCGCGAGTGTGGCGGCCAGTTTCAAATTACCGCCTAACATTAAGCGCGCGATTGCCTTAGTGTCGCCGGCCCCCGCAGGCACGAAACCCGCCTATCGGATTGAACTCATTGACGACTCTGCGCAGGCCTTTCCCAAAGGCGAGTCGCGGGTGATTTCCCTCTTACCTATGGAAACGACGCTTGATGTCGGCGAGCATCAACTCAAAATTTCTCCGGGTCTCATTATGCGCGTGCCCGCAGTCACCAAAGTGAATGAGTATAACATGGCCCAAACGACTTTCGGTTACAAAAATGGTGATTCGCTGGTGACATTTAGCGAGCGCCAGTTGCAATATCTCGACGGACTCCGGAGGATTTTCATCCTCGATCAGGCGCCGGGTGCAAACCAGCCAACTATCACCACTATTGTGGATTCTACGACCGTCGTCGCACCGAAGCGGTGATAACTTCCGGCAACTTTCCCAATTGCCACTGCCGAAAGCAGGACTCGCTCTGAAAATGAAACGAGTTATGCTAACGGCTCAGTGAATTCCCTTATTTGTAGGCCGATACAGGCTTCGGCACGACGCCGAGTTCTGCGTAGTTGAAGCCGCTTTCCAGAGGCTTGTAGGTGCCGACGATATCGACGCTGCGGGTGGCGGTGATGTCAGACTCCATGCCCATTCCCCAGTAGCCAGCATTGATGATCAGGCGGCGTAGGCCGGCGGATTGTAGGTCGGTGCCGCTGCCCATGGTGCATTGAAACACGCGGGCGGATTTGCCTTCGCTGGTCTGCCAGTTTTTAAACCAAGCGACGGGAAGAGGCTCAAGTTCGGTATTCGGCGCATCGTCGGGATTGCGACCCATCAGCGGCTGGCCCCAGACGAGGGCGGTGCAACCGGCAGGCAGGCTCGTGCCTTCTTTGTAAGTCCGGTAAACATCCGAGGTCCCCCAAATATCACTCACACCTCTAACAATCGGATGATCCTTGAGCTCTGGGACGACAGTGCCGCGAGTGGAATCGGCGTGCCAGCGGCCATGGTGGCCCATGAAATCGCCGCCCAGAATTTCGCGGCCCC
>JANPAU010000281.1:0-6631 GCA_031430055.1 Akkermansiaceae bacterium
TCATGCACAGCGTGGGCGAGCCGAAGGTGCCGCATCTCTCCCAACAATGGGCGGATGTGATGGGAGACATCGAGCGGTTTTTTGAGGAGAAATTAGCACTGGCCCAAGCGGCTGGGCTGGATCGGGACGCCCTGATCCTCGACCCCGGCATCGACTTCGCCAAGCAGCGGGAAGATAATCTAACCGTCTTTCGCGAGCTCGGGCGCTTGCAGCGCTTCGGCCGCCCTGTACTCGTGCCCGTCTCCCGCAAGTCCGTCATCGGAGAAGTCCTCGATCTGCCAGATCCCGCGAGGCGGGACGCAGGAACCATCGCCTGCATTAGCGCGGCAATGGTGCGCGGTGCGCAAATTTTCCGCGTCCATCAGGTAGAAGCCGCGTGGCAAGCCGTGACGGTATTGGTGGCAACCTTGGCATCCGGGGATTGAGGAGTGCGGAATCTCAACGAGTGTTGTTTCTAGTTTCCATCCAGTGAGAAAATACCTGTTACCACAGTCGGATTGGCCCCTCCTGCGCAAAGCGGGCATGTTTTCTCTTGGCGGTGCGCTGGTCGCCGCTACCCCAACACTTCCATCAGATGGCCGAACACATCGGAATTTCTCACCATCCCGCTGAATTTTTCCGCCTGCGGCCCAAGGGCGGAGACGAGCGTGGGATCGGAAGTGTGAGTCGTGCCTGTCCAGCCGATGCCCGTGTGGTTTCCGGCGAATTGCCCTAACAGTCCCTCGGGCTTGCTGAGTTGTTCGTTCCATTCCACCACCGGTTGTTTTTCAAAAATCTCGATCAGCGCGGTGGCCTGCTCCGGCTTCAGCGTGAAGTCCAGATGCTGTTTGATCAGCTGGGTGAGTTGCGCAGTCGTGCCACCTTGGGTCTTGGTCCACTCGGAGAAAAGTCGCTCGTGGGAGGCCTTTATGTTAGCGATTCTCGCAAAGCGCTGGGTGCTCTCCGTGTAGGCATTGCCCATGCCGTTGAGACCGGGGTTGGCATTGCCGTGATCGCTGGTGACCACGAGCAGGATGTCATCGCGCTTACCGATGAGGACCAGCACGGCGGCGAGTGCATCGTCGAAGGCGAGTTGATCTCCAAGCAGCGCACCGATATCGTTCAAGTGCGCGGCGTGGTCGATCCGTGCGCCCTCGATTTGCAGGAGAAACGGCTTGTCGCTGGCGAGAAATCGAGTCAACGCGGCCTGCGCCATTTCCGTGAGAGTCGGCACCGCAGCGGCCATCGCCGGGTTTTGTTCGCGGTCGATGGAGAAGGGCAGATGACCACGGGTGAAAGTGCCTAGCAGTTTCTCCTCGCGTGCAGCGAGTAGGCCCTCGCGATTTTTGATCACGCCGTATCCCGCTTTTTGGAAATCGCCCGCGAGGTCGCGTTGGTCGGCGCGGTCCTTACCGCTGAAGTGGCCGGACCCACCACCGAGGATGACATCGACACGGTCAAGATACTGCGGTGCAATGTCGTCTTCGTCCTTACGTTTTGAAACGGAAGACGCAAATCCTGCCGGAGTGGCGTGAGTGATGGTCGCCGTGCTAACAAGGCCGATCCTGACGCCCTTTTTCTTAAGAATCGCCGCGATGGGTGTGATTTCATTGCCCTCGGGGCTGACATTGATCGCCCCATTATTGACCCGCTGTCCTCCGCCCCAAGCGGAGGAAGCTGCGGCGGAATCCGTGACCATCGAGTTCGCCGAGGCGGTATCCATCAGCCCCCGCGCGGCGTCGCGATTATTGAGGAGCGCCCACCACTGAGTTCCGCGTTTACGAGTCAGATGGGAATACGCCTCTGCCAGAGTCAGTACCCCCGGACTCATCCCGTCGGAAACCATGAAAACCACGCCACGCGCTTTGCTGGCAGCAGTGCCGTTAGGTTCTGCGGAAGCCTTCACTCCGGCCACCAAGGACGCCGCGCCACCGAGTGCAGCGGCCTTCAGCCAATCCCGGCGGGCGATTTCCCCGGTGCTTTCGATTTGATGTTTCATAAGGGACAGTTGGATCTTCCGCGCGGAAGAGCAAGCCCCGGATACGGTGCGGACGAAACGATCTTGTCACCTCAGGCTTGCGCCGATGCTCCGGGTTCATTAACCATCCCGCCACATGACGCACGATCCGGACCAACATGCCTCGCTGGGAGCGATGTATTCCGACTATTTCCTCGACTACGCCAGCTACGTCATCCTTGAGCGAGCAGTGCCCCATCTCTTCGACGGCCTCAAGCCAGTCCAACGCCGGATCCTCCACGCGATGGATGAACTCGACGACGGGCGCTACAACAAAGTCGCCGGAATCGTTGGGAATACGATGAATTACCACCCGCACGGTGATCACTCGATCGGCGCGGCCATCGTCGGGCTTGGGCAAAAAGACCTCCTCATTGACACCCAGGGAAACTGGGGAAACACCCTCACCGGCGACGGTGCCGCCGCCCCTCGTTATATCGAAGCCCGCCTCACGAAATTCGCCAACGAAGTCGTCTTCAACCCGAAAACCACCAACTGGCTCCCGAGCTACGACGGCCGCCGCAAGGAGCCAGACACCCTGCCAGTCAAGTTTCCGTTGCTGCTCGCCCAAGGCGTCGAAGGCATCGCCGTGGGGCTCGCTTGCAAAATTCTCCCGCACAATTTTCATGAACTCATCGAGGCCGCCATCGCAGTTTTACGAGATCAACCCTTCAACCTAATTCCTGATTTCCCCACCGCTGGGATCATGGATGCGTCCGACTATCGCGATGGTCTTCGTGGTGGAAAAGTCCGTGTCCGTGCCCGGATTTCTACGGAGAAAAAAGGCTACCTGCGCATCACGGAAATCCCCTTCGGCACCACCACGGGCGCACTCATGGAGTCCATCGTCGCCGCTGCCGACAAGGGCAAGATCAAGATCCAAAAAATCGAGGACAACACCGCTGCCAATGCCGACATCCTCGTCTATCTGCCCGCCGGGGCCGATGCCGAACAGACTCGTGATGCACTCTACGCCTTCACCGACTGCGAGCTGACGATTTCGCCTAACGCCTGCGTCATTCACGATGGTAAGCCGGTGTTCATGGGCGTCTCCGACATCCTCCGCCGCACCACCCATCACGCGCGTGACTTGCTAAAGTTAGAGTTAGAAATCAAACTCGGCGAGCTTGCTGAAAAATGGCACTTCAGCTCGCTCGAGAAAATTTTCATTGAGAACCGCATCTACCGCGACATCGAAGAATGTGAGACTTGGGAAGCTGTGCTCAAAGCCATCGATGACGGCCTTAAGCCATTCAAAAAACTCCTCAAGCGGGAAGTCACCCAAGACGACCTTGCCCGCCTCACCGAGATCAAGATCAAGCGCATTTCCAAGTTCGACTCCTTCAAGGCGGACGAAGAAATCCGCGGGCTTGAGAAGTCAATCGAGGAAACCGACAAGCATCTCCGAAACCTCACCAAGTTCACCATCCGTTGGTATGAAGAGCTTGCCAAAAAATATGGTAAGGACCGCGAACGGCGCACTGAAATCGCATCCTTTGAGCGCGTGGACCGCATGCAAGTCGTCGCCGCCACCGAGATGCTTTATCTGGATGCCAAGAACGGCTTCGCCGGTTACGGCCTGAAAAAAGACGGCGAGCCTGTCGAGAAGTGCTCCACCATCGACGATCTCATCACCTTCACCCAAGACGGGAAAATGCGGATCTTGAAAGTGGCGGACAAAGTCTTCGTCGGCCAGAAACCATTGCGCGTGGCCATCTTCCGGAAGGACGAAGATCTCATCTACTCAATGATCTATCGGGACGGCCGCGATGGCCACATCCTCGCCAAGCGTTTCACCGTCGGCGGCATCACTCGCGATAAAGAATATGATCTCACCAAGGGCACGCCCAATAGCCGCATCCTTTACTTCGCCTTCCACAAGACTAACGAAGAGAGCGCCGCGCAAATGCTGCTCGTATACCTCAAGTCCGGTTTGCGAATGAGGAACTTGATCCGACCGCTCCATTTTGCCGAATTCGGAATCAAGAGTCGTTCCAGCGCCGGAAACCTCGTCACAAAGCACGGAATTGAAAAAATCATCCGCGCCCCGAAGGACTATGACCCGACGCTGGGCGCTTAGAAAGTTAGGCGTTGAAGCTGGCTTGTCATCCGCTTCGAGTTAATCGAAGAGGTCTTCGGCTAGCGATTCAGCCACTCCCGGAAGACAGCCTTATCGGCGGGCAGGAGAGTTGCGACTTTTTCGCGCTGAGCGAGAATCGCGAGGCGCTCTGGGATTTCGACGCAGTTCGCTCCCAGCTCGGCTTCCATGATGTCGAGAAACTTCGCCGGATGGGCAGTCTCGAGAGTTACCGTAGCGCTCAAGGGATGAGTCGCGCGCCATTTCTGCGCCGCCAGCCAACCGATGGCACCGTGCGGATCGATCTCATAATCGTAGAGCGCCTTGACCGTGCGGATGGCGGCACGCGTTTGATCGTCGCTGAAAGTCATGCCCGCGACGCGGGTTTTCATCGCTTCCCAAGATCCGCCGAAGAGGGCTTGCATGCGGACGAAGTTAGAAGGCGCGCCGACGTCCATGGCGTTTGAAATCGTCGGGACACTGGGGCGTGGCGAGTATTGGCCGAGGCGGAGATATTCCGGCACCACATCGTTGCGGTTAGTGGCAGCTAGCAGGTGATCGACCGGCAGCCCGAGCTGCATCGCGAGCAATCCGGCGGTGAGGTTCCCGAAATTTCCGGACGGGATGACGAAGGTGGGGATCACTCCTTCCGGCAACTGGCGGGCTGCATGGATGTAGTAGAAACTCTGCGGGACGAGGCGCGCGAGGTTGATGGAGTTCGCCGACGTTAGATTCAGCCGCTCGGAGAGTTCCCGGTCGAGGAAGGCGGATTTAACGAGTGCTTGGCAATCGTCGAAGGAACCTTGGATTTCTAACGCCGTGATGTTTCCGCCGAGGGCGGTGAGTTGTTTTTCCTGAAGTCCGGAAACCTTGCCCTGCGGATAGAGAATGATCACGCGAGTGCCAGGCACGTTGTGAAATGCGGAAGCGACGGCACCGCCGGTGTCACCGGAAGTGGCAACGAGCACCGTGAGTTCGCGGTCCTCGCCACGGGTGAGCCACGCCATCAACCGCGCCATGAAACGAGCGCCGAAGTCTTTGAAGGCGAGAGTCGGGCCATGGAAGAGCTCAAGCACATGATCTCCAGGACCAAGCGTCACCAGCGGCGCATCAAACGAAACCGTGCCTTCCACGATATCCACCAAGGCTTGCGGCGGGACATCCTCGCCGAAGAAGGCATCCGCCACGGCGATGCCGATTTCCGGGAACGTCAGCTCACGCCAGATTTCCCAAAACGGGCCGCTGAGCTGCGGCAGGGAATCCGGCATGTAGAGGCCGTTATCCGGCGGCAGTGAGCGCAGGATGGCTTCCTTGAGATCGACGCGGTGGGACGGGGTGGTGGTGGAGTGGTAGAGCACGAGCGGGTGGGAGGAATAATCTTTTACTCAAATCACATGCACCCCATGCGGATTGATCCGCGAGACATAGGATTGATTCTCAATCGGAATTGCAGAGAAAACTTTGCTAACGGCTGCGGCGACTTTGTGGGCGATTTCCTCTCCTTCGCAGAGTGCGAAGACGGAGGGGCCAGCACCGGAAATGGAGAATCCCAGCGCTCCGGCAGCGAGGGCGGCGTGCTTGGCCTTGTAGAAATCCGGGATGAGCTTCTGGCGACGAGGCTCGGCGATGACGTCGTGGATGGAGCGAGAAATGAGGCCGTAGTCTTCCTGGATGAGGCCGCAGAGCAGGCCGCCGAGGTTGCCGATTTGCTGAGTGGCATCTTGGAGCGAGATTTCCTTGGGCAGGATTTCGCGGGCGACCTTGGTGAGGATCTCGATTTCGGGGTGGACGACGGCAGCCCAAAGGTTTTTAGGCACAGGGATTTGGGCGCAGTCGAGTTCGAGATTCGAGCGGATGAAAACGATGCCACCGAAGAGGCAGGGAGCGACATTGTCCGCGTGCCATGCGCCATCGGCGGAGGCCTCGCCGGCCATGGCGAAGGGCAGGAGTTGTTTTTTGCTGAGAGGATTGCCGATGAGTTGGTTCACGGCGAAGACTCCGGCGACCGATGAGGCGGAAGAGGATCCGAGACCGGAGCCGAAGGGCATTTTCTTGTGAATTTCCATCTCGATACCGCGGTCGGTCATGCCGAGGTGCTTGAGTAAATCCAGCGCAGCGACGCCGGCGCAGTTTTGCGCAGGATTCTTCGGGAGCTTACCGTCGTCGCCAGTGATCTTGGTGATGTGCAGGCCGGGTTTGTCGCAATTGCGGACGACGATCTCATCGCCCGGTGAGTCGATGGCGAAGCCGAGCACATCATAACCGCAGGCGACATTGGCCACCGTAGCCGGGGCGAAGACGCGAATTTCAGAAGAATCGGACATAGAGAAAACACTCCCAAAGAGCGAACGAAGTCTGCGGGGAGATATCTCGCTGGTTCTTCTAGCCTGTTTACGACATCAAGCGTTGAAGAGTTTCCAGACTTGAACAAGCGAGATATCTCCCCGCAGACTTCGTTCGCTCTTTGGGAGTGCTTTCTCTATGTCCGATTCTTCTGAAATTCGCGTCTTCGCCCCGGCTACGGTGGCCAATGTCGCCTGCGGTTATGATGTGCTCGG
>JANPAU010000282.1:0-2743 GCA_031430055.1 Akkermansiaceae bacterium
TCGAGCGATTACCGCCGGATCGGTGGGAAGAGTTGCAGGAAGCGGCGGCGGCGGGTCAGGCAAGCCGGGGTCTTCGACGGTTTGAACGGTGACGTTGATGGTTCCCTTGATGGGTGGGAGATCGTGCATTTCAGGAGCCTCAGTGACATCGACCCGGCGCGTATGGGAGGTCAGGATCTTGAAATCGATGGGTTCAGGCTTCGGGCTGGGAGCTGCCACCCTACCGACAGCAAGCGGAACGGGGATTTCTACGTCCCATTGGGGAGTGGATTCTTGGGCTTGGAGTGGAGGTAGACCTATTAGCCAAATTAAGGGAATCGATTTTAGATGGAGCATGGTAAGTGGGGAATGGGAGGGCTAGTGACTACATCCGCTCTTAAACCGTGCTTGATTGACCGATTCGAGAGGCAGGGTCAAGAGAATTTAGCCATGTGGCAGGATTATAACTGACCTGAATATCGAACCCCAACAGGCCTAAGAGTCTTAGCCAACATAACGCGCTATGGATGCTGGAGCGTGGGCCGATGAATTGCGACGGGCACTGCCTGCGGAAATTACCAAGTTGCGGGAAGCGCGCGGGCTATCAAAAAATGAACTCTCTACCAGAACCGGGTTGGCGCGGTCATTCATTACAACTTTAGAACAAGGTGGGGCAGCTCCGTCGGTGGAGTCGCTGGGCAGGATTGCCTTTGCGCTGGGAATTTCACCGGGCGAAATTCTTAAACGAGCGGAAAAACAGATTGGTGGTCTCCCCCGGTTTACCAAAAAGCCAAAAGCTCGGCCGGAAAGATAGACACAAAAAACCAGACGCTTGGATAAGAGGCGTCCGGTTTCGTATCTATGGGCTTAAGCTGGAGTCGGACTGGGCGGCGCAGTGCCGCCCCCGTCGATAGGAGGCTTGAGAGCCAGCTTCAAGGAATTTTTTGTAACAATGCGGGTGGATCCGGGTGGATCAGTTCATCGTGGACTTCGATCCGTGGACTTCGATCCGAGCCGCGTCGTTTCTGATCCAGACCAAGTCGATTTTGATGGAATCCTGACCTACTTCGCCACCCGCGTGACGAAAGAAGTCTAATTTTAATGAAAGAATTACAAATCGCCATTCTTGACGGATAGGGTGCATCCATCTTATGACCCTTGCCGTGCCAAGGATTTTCACACTGCTCGCAACGTTAGGAACATTGACGTCGTCCGCTTTGAGCCAAACATGGGAGCGCGAAGACGTCGGATTCGAAAGCATCCAAAGCCGTGCGCGCGACCTCGCGAACAAGCCCTACGTGGCTCCAAATCGCGATTCGCTCCCAGCGTGGATGAACAATCTCACCTACGACCAATATCGCGACATCCGCTTCAACCCGACCCAAGCCCTGTGGGCCAGTGACAAATTGCCGTTCCAGGCGATGTTTTTCCACCCGGGCTACCTTTTCCGCGAACCAGTGACGCTCAATGAGTTCACCAGCACTCATCAGCAGCAAATCCGCCTGTCAGAAGCATTCTTCAACTACGGTCCACTCATCAACAAACACGGCGAACTCCCGGCAAACGGCGGCTTCGCGGGATTCCGACTCCATGCCCCGCTGAACAATCCGGACTACTTTGACGAACTCGCCGTCTTCCAAGGCGCAAGCTACTGGCGTGCTCTCGGCAAGGGCCAAAAATACGGGATTTCCTCACGCGGGATCGCGGTCGACACCGGAGCCGACGGAGTGCAGGAAGAGTTTCCAAGTTTCCGCGAATTCTGGCTGCGTAAGCCGGAGGCGAATCAGCCGCAGGCCGTGGTCTATGCACTGCTCGACGGCCCATCTTACTCGGGAGCCTACCAGTTCAAATTCAGTCCAGGAAATACGACTGTCGTGGATGTGCATGCGGTGTTATTCGCCCGTCGCGCGGTGCAACGCTTGGGAATCGCTCCCATGTCGAGCATGTTTTGGTTCGGTGAAAATTCTCGCCGTCGCTTCGATGATTTTCGCCCGGAGGTGCATGATTCCGATGGGTTGGCGATTCGTATGGGGACCGGAGAACGCCTGTGGCGGCCGATTTCCAACGATTCGACCAAGTTGGAGTTTAGTTTTTTCGACATGGAGAAATGCGACGGCTTCGGCCTGCTGCAGCGAGATCGACGCTTCGGGGCCTATGAAGACAACGAGGCGTCATACCATCTTCGCCCGTCGTTGTGGATCGAACCTTCCTCAGATTGGGGACCCGGCCGTGTCATGTTGATGGAAATCCCCACCACCAATGAGCTAGCAGATAACATGGTCGCCATGTGGGAACCCGCACGCACGCCGCAGCCCGGCGAACGAGTCGAGTTCAGATACCGCCAACACTGGACGAGGGAAGACGATCCGTCGATGGCAGACGGCTATGTCATCGCGACCCGCTCGGGTGTCCACGATTGGCAACCCGAGCAACGCACGGTCATCGTCGACTTCGCCGGAAAGGCGCTGAATCAACCCAGCGAGACCCCGCTCACCCCACTCGTCCAAGTGATGGGCACCGCCGTCGACAAGGTGAAAATTCAAGGCCTCGCCCTTCAACCCTTGCCCGAAAACCGCTGGCGCGTCGCCTTCCAACTCGCCCCTGTCGCCGAAGGTGGGAAATTAGCCGATGTGGGTCCGATCGAACTTCGTTGCTGCCTGAAACGCGGAGAAAATTTCCTCACCGAAACATGGGTCCACCGCGTCACTCCTTAGACACCCTGCGCCCCCTCAGTGAGTTAGAGCTCAACGAGTGGGAAGAAGCC
>JANPAU010000283.1:0-2762 GCA_031430055.1 Akkermansiaceae bacterium
AGGGAGGGAGGGACCCGCTTGCGGGAGGCACCCGGACTGGATGCAGCATTACCCCGCGCACGTCACATGGACCCGAAGGCGAGCAGCACGCGTGACAGCACGCAGCGGGATGTTTGGCGGGGCGGAGCGACGATCTTCGGGGGAGTTGCTGGAGCGGGACGGAGGGCGGTTTTCAGGGAGTGGATTTCAACTTCCATCGCCATACCAAAACAGCCGCAATGATGAAGCCGAAAATTCCAAGCAACCAACTCCAGATCTTGGGACTTTCGGGAGATTTGGGCTTCGGTTCGACTGCTGGCGTTTTTGGCTTTGGATCGCGGGTCTTTGCATTCGCTTCGCGCCACTGTTTCTCATATTCTTCGGGTGTGCGATCTCCAGTGATTGGGATTCCTTTGGAGCGTGCAATTTCCACCGCGCTATCGGGCCCGAAGTTCCGAGGTGCTTCCATTGAAACATTCTCGTATCCGGGCGGTGGTGGGATCGGAACATCATAGAAAGAACGTTGCTGAAGAGGAGTCCTAATTGAAGAAAATGAAACCTTAATTGCTATAGAAACAGGCTTTGAACTATCAAAAGTGCTTTTAAAAAAAACGCCGTAATCAGGTCCTTTCGAATCTTTCCACACTATGCCAAAACCACTGGAATCTCCATTATATGGATCATCGTAGTTTCTAGGATCTGCTGCCGCCGCTGCGAGAAATTTTCTAAGTTGATCGATATTCCTATTACTTTTTTTGAGAAAGGGAACCATTGCTGCTTCAGCCTCCTGAACCGACAAATTCGGAGAAGTCATTTCAACATTATCTAATAGTCCTTCTTTTAGCGGGGATATATCTCCCCATTCAACTGGTATACCTGGGAAGACTTCGCCCGTCTTCATCGCTAGAGAGGCACTAATATGCTTGAACCCTAATGAAGATTTTTCCAAAGAAGGAAATCGATACGGTCGAATTCCCGCATCAAAAATATCTTTGAGGGTTCCTTCGCCATCAAAACGGATGACATGCTGAGGCCAATCTTTTGGATCATATGAGACCTTATCCGCACAAACGGCTAGCTGAACGAATCCAAACAATACACCTAAAATTTTTATGACATTTTTCATATCGCTAAGGAAGGCCCGATGGATCGTATGAGTAGGCTGACGCAGCTGATTTAATAGTCTTCCCGTTTTCAGAAGCACGCATTCCGGCATTAAAACCAGGAGCTGAAGTTGATGCGCCAGTCCATATTTGCAACATTCCGCTTGTTCCATTCGATGTCCAAGCCCAACGATCTCCAAAGAAATCTAATCTGCCTCCCGGTATTGTCGCTCTAAATCCAGGTCCACCAGGGAGCGGATTGTTGTTGGAATTTGCAGAAAGCCACTCTCCAGCGTTAGCAAGTCCGTTAGCATCCACTGCTACCATGACGCCACCATTGATGCTCGGATGTGCAGGCGGCTGGCGTATCTGTAAGTTTTGAACAATGTCGTAATTTTGTTGAACAACCTCCTGTTGCTCTCTTCTGAGAAGATCACCATTCGCGGCAAAAATATTGCTTTGATTATTGTTGTAGATTCCCAAGTCCATCAAACGCCATGCAGCAAAATTAGTAGCTAAAATATTAGATGTTTCCACATGTTTCAAAGCTCCTATTCCACTTGATTTATATGCTCTATGCGCCCACGCCTTATCATTAAAGATTCTTTTCTGACCGTCCAATAGCAATCCTTCGATAAACACTTCAATACCATAGTCCCGATCACCGAGTCCTTGGTAAGGCGGCCATGGTGGCGTTACTCCAGTTGCAATCCACCAAGTATTCAAATCGCTCATCCCAGCATAAATCGGAGCTGCTGCGACCTTCGCCATTCCCGCCCACATGAACTTCTCAGGCATCTGTTTGAACAACTGCTGATAGTATTCGTAAATCGCATTGACCCTAAGAACATTGTCCTGAGCTGCGTTTGCGTTTCTGAAGCCATTGCCGGGATGATAGAGAGCGACATCGACTTCGGTTCCGCTTTTTACCTTGGTCTGGAGGCGGATCTGATAGCGGACTTCTTCCTGCCACTGAGCTACGGTCTTTCTCGTCTCCACCTTGAAGGTCTGTTCATGCTTCACGTCGATGGTGCCTTTTTGCAGACGCCATTCGAGGGTGATCTTGCCGGGGCGCACGCCTTCGATGTAGAATTCCGCTCCGTCCGGAATCGTGGAACTCGCGCCGTAGACACTGCCGTTGTTGCCGTTCACACCTGCCGAGACGAGGTTGACGGGTTGTAAGGTTTGGAAGTCATAGGGCGCGATGCCATAATAGCCGCCACTCCATTTCGCGTAGAAGCGGACTTGGCCGCTTTCCTTGTAGCCTGTGTCAGAATCAATCTTATCAATCTTGCGGATGGTGACATTTGCGCCGTCCCAGAAGTTGTCGCCTAACTGATTTGGATTCACACCAAACCAGCCTTTGTGCATGTCATCGGTGACTTTCTCATCGTTGGCAAACAAGCCGTCGAGATGGGCACGGCTGGCATTCAGGGCAATCTGGGTATTTCCAGATCCAGTCTTCTGATCCACACCGGGCATATCATCGCAATCTGGAATCGCATATCCCGTCGCCGGATCGATGCGGCCCTCGTCGAAATCCGAGTTCACCGCGAGCACTTCTGGCGCTACCTCCACCGTGAGGAGACTGACTCCAATACCTATCTCTCCGCCTGCTTCGGGGGCGTTACCAAGTGTTGGCATTACATCGATGGGAAGGGATGAGGTGGAATTGGCTGG
>JANPAU010000284.1:0-2076 GCA_031430055.1 Akkermansiaceae bacterium
AAAAATACAAGAAGTGCTGTTCAGAAGCAGATACCACAGCAACGGCAACCAAAGCGGCCATTGTCACACCTGGAAATGCGGCGCATCCCGCAATCAATGAAAGGGCAGGCTTGAGTGTTCATCCCTACTCGATTGCGAAAATAGTGGCGAACCCTCCTCCCAACATCTTGGCCAAACTCTCAAAACGCGATATCGCGGCACTCAAAGACAAGTGGTCCTCGGCCAAAGTGGCCCTGTTGGAAACCGACGAGATTGTGTCGCGCTTGAAAAAACTCGGGATTGACGGCAGCCATGCCAGCTTTGCCAACTTGACGAGTGGACGCAGCTCGGCATGGAGCATCGGTAATACTTGGATTGACGGTCGGTCTGCGCAGTTAGGTGTCGACGAGGAGGATTTCATCTGTCTATCGGCGTGCGAATTGTGGAAGCGGTATTACCCCGGGCGGCCGTCCATGGAAATGCTGGACGACTGGGTAACCGAAGGTTATGGACTATCAGAATCGCGCAAGGAAGTTGAAGCAGTCGAGATCTGGTTGCGGGTTTGGGAATACGTCCGCCCGAGGATCGAACCACACATGACCACCTTCGCTGCCGCCGATGCGGTGTTTCATATCTCGCAGTTTTTTGGAAACTGGATTCAGGATTTCACCACGGATGCTAGAAACGCGGCGATCCGTGAGTCAAAGTGTGCCGAGATGGGCATCCAGGTCATCCATGAAGTGCTGGCCCAGTTCGTGGATGAGGACTTGGACACAATTCTCTACTTTCGTTGTGAACTCGGAGCTCTACTGTTTCATGCTGGCCGTTTCAAAGAAGGAGAGGCAATCCTTCAATCCGTCATCAGCGAATATCCCGATCGGTCTCGTGGATATGCAGAATTGGCGAGGGCCATGGGGTGCCCCACGCACGGAACACCGGATTTCCCCCGTGCAATTTCCATCCTCGAGCAAGCGCTGGCCTACCCGGTGGTTGACGCCACAGACTATGATCTCAAATTTCGATTGGACACCCTCCGCGACTGACTGCTGCCGATGCTGATGAACGGGCAGGTGCGGGTGGGGTGAGGCGTGATCCTCGCTGCTGTCGAAGGCGGCGAGGTTGTCTCAAAGAAATTACGTGACACAGGCATTCCTGTTCTTCAGCTCACATCTCCAACAGAAGACGCGCCGGACTTTCGAGGCAGTCTTTGATACGGATCAAAAAAGTGACGGCTTCCTTGCCATCGACCAGGCGGTGATCGTAGCTGAGGGCAAGATACATCATCGGGCGGATGACGACCTGGCCGTTGAGAGCCACCGGGCGCTGTTGGATGGTATGCATGCCGAGAATCCCGCTCTGCGGTGGGCTGAGAATCGGAGTGCTGAGCAAGGAGCCGTAGGTGCCTCCATTAGAAATCGTGAAAACGCCGCCGCTGAGGTCATCAAGGGTGATCTTGCCGTCCTTGGCTTTCTTCGCGTAGTCGAGAATGTCTTTTTCGATCTGGGCGAATGACTTCTGATCGACATCGCGGAGGACCGGAACCATCAGGCCTTTTTCGGTGCCGATGGCGACGCCGATGTCGTAGAAATGATTTTCAATGATGTCGGTGCCGTCGATGCGGCCATTAACGGATGGCACGTCCTTGAGTGCTTGGGCGACGGCTTTAACGAAAAACGACATGAAGCCGAGTTTGACACCATGCTTTTTCATGAAGCCTTCCTGCACATCCTTGCGAAGGTCCATCACCGCAGTCATGTCGACCTCGTTGAAGGTCGTTAGAATGGCGGTGGTTTGTTGGGCGTTGACCAAATGCGTGGCGATCTTGCGCCGGAGCATCGACATTTTCTTGCGAGTGGTACGACCGTCAGTTACGGCTTCCGTGGAGGGGCGTTCGACGGGTGCGACTGGGGCGGTGAAATCGGGTTTGGAGGCAACGATTGGGGCCGGAACTGGCACCAAAGAACTGGCTGAAGCCGGGACTACGAACGAAGAAGGGGCTGGAACAGCGGGAGCTGGAGCAAAGCTTGCTGTGGCACTGGTATTGATCGTGGCGATGATGGCTCCGATAGATACCTCTTCGCCTTCGGGAACAATGAT
>JANPAU010000285.1:0-10333 GCA_031430055.1 Akkermansiaceae bacterium
ATGAGTTAAGAGGCAGTGTGTCCCGGCTGTCTCAGCCGGATTTCCACCGTTTCCGGCTGGGACAGCCGGGACACATTGCTGCCAGCCCGCTAAAAATCCCTTGTGAAACGGGCTGGTGGACCGGTGGGGAAATGCTTAGCCTCCTTTTAGCAAATGACATCTGAACCCACCGCCAAGCGTTTTAAGCTCGAGCCTCTGCTCGGTGGGTTGGCTTTGTTGCTGCTTCTTGTCGGCTGCTTTTCGGTGTTGAGACCATTTATCACCGCGCTGTCTTGGGCGATGATTCTGACGTATTCGTTGCATCCTTTGCAGCGCAGTTTCACACGCTGGTTTCGCGGTTCGCGGACCTTGGCGGCTTGTTTCGTGACGCTCACGATGGCAGCGGTGTTAGCAGGGCCGATTGTGTTGATCGGTGTTAGCATCGCGCAGGATGGCAAGGATTTGACGGAAGCAACTCGCAAGTGGTTCATGGCTGCGCCGGAAAAAGCGCCCGCATGGGTGGCTCAAATGCCGTTGGTAGGGACGGATTTAGCGACGACTTGGGCAAACTTCGCCGAGGACCGGAATCGCTGGATGGACCAGCTCGACAAGGCGGTCACAGTCACGCCACTGCGGCCGAAGATTGTGATTGAGACTGAAGATAGCACCGTCGTTCAGGACGCACCGCCGTTGGATCCCGCAGTGGCGAACCCGATGGAGGATGAGAAGAAGGCCACGACGCCTCACATCGTCGTGTTGTTCGGGAAATTTTTGGTCTGGGCGCGGAGTGGCTTAATCGCCACGGGCCTGGCAGTGGGGCAGGGAGTAACGCAGATTTTGCTCAGTGCGTTTTTGGCATTTTTCCTTTTGCGCGATGCTCCGACTTTGGCGTTCCGACTGTCGATCGCAGCGGACCGACTGGCAGGTGAGCGGGGCAAACATTTGCTCAAAGTCGCGGGGGATACGGTGCGCGGGGTGATTTATGGGATCCTTGGCACGGCGATCACGCAAGCGCTGGTGGCGGGCTTAGGTTTCTGGATTGCAGGGGTGCCGGGGGCGGTGTTGTTGTCGGTGATCACGTTTTTTTTCGCGGTGATTCCATTTGGGCCACCATTGATTTGGCTGCCTGCATCGTTGTGGTTATTTACCCAAGATCGGCCGGGGATGGGGATTTTTTTGCTGCTGTGGGGATTGCTGGGGATTAGCAGCGTGGATAATTTCCTGAGGCCCTACCTGATTAGTCAGGGCAGCAAAATGCCGTTTATTCTGATTTTCTGTGGGGTGATCGGTGGGGCGCTGGCATTCGGGTTCGTGGGAGTCTTCTTAGGGCCTACCTTGCTGGCCGTGGGCTTCCGTTTGATTGAGGAATGGTCGTCGCAGCCGAGTGATCCAGAGCCGAGCTTGATTGTGGAGAGTAGTTCGGGATTGCACGGGCAAGCGGGATCAGGCACACCCGCGCATGGCGGTGAGTCCCTCGGTGTTAGGTAAAGTGCTAGAAGTCTTCGAGCGGAATTTCCGCGATCGGGGCGAACTGGGCGCATCCATCAGCATTTGGTGGGATGGTGCGGAGTTGATTTCCGAAGGACATGGTTGGTGCGAGCGGGAGAAGATTCGCGAGTGGACGGTGAAGACGTTGGTGCCCGTTTATTCAGCGACGAAGGTGCCTGCTGCGGCGACAGTTTTGATGGCGCTAGAGAGCCGCGGGCTATCGGAGGAGACCTTGGTGAGAGAGGTTTGGCCGCGATTTCCGGTGCCGACAGCGAAGTTTTCCCACCTGCTTTCCCATCAGTGCGGATTGGCGGCCTTGGACCGGAAGGTGAGTGTGTTTGATCACAGCGAGGTGGTGGAGGCGATCGAAGCTCAAGCACCGGCATGGGTTTTGGGCGAAAATATGGGCTATCATCCCCGGACTTTCGGTGCCCTCACGGATGAATCGGTAAGACGTCTCACCGGAGAAACTTTAGGGCGCTACTGGCGGCAGATGATTGCCGATCCTCTCGATCTTGATTTCTGGATCGGTCTGCCTGAGAGCGAGTGGTCACGGGTCGCCCGACTTTATCCGGGCAAGGCAGGAAAGGATGACCTAGCAGATGCCTTTTACAAACAACTCACCACTTCGGGCACATTCACCCGGCGGGCATTTTCCTCACCCCGCGGACTGCATGCGATCCATGAAATGAATGAGCCCCGGGCATGGGCGGCCGGGCTGCCCGCACTCGGTGGCGTGGGGACAGCGTCGGCATTGGCCAAGTTCTATCAGGCGATGATTGGCTCGATCGAAAGCCCGCTTTCGCCCACGCTCCGGCACGTGATGGCCACGCCTCAGCGGTCGGGCGATGACTTGGTCTTGCTGCGGCCGACGACTTTCACGTGTGGCGGCCAGCAAGACCCGCTCGATTCAGATGGTAGAAAAATCCGGCACATTTACGGTCATTCCCTCGCCGCCTTCGGCCACCCCGGTGCGGGTGGCAGCCACGGCCTAGCGGATCCGACGACGGGGATTTCCTTTGCCTATGTGATGAACCAAATGGACCTAAGCGTGATGCCGGGGCAGAAGTGCCTGGAGATGGTCGAGGCGTTGTTTTCGGAGATGTGAGGCGCTCTAACAAAAGCGTCACCGTCTTTCTGAAATCTGGTATTACTCGGTCGTTTGAGTGATGAAATCGATGGAACGATTCATTTCGACCAACGGGACGGATCCCTTCATCAGCTTACGGGCTGCGGCGTCCCAAACGAATTCACATTCCAGCACGTTATTGTGCGCCTCGTGCCTTGTTTCCTTCCAGCCGGGCGCGTTTCGAAATGCCGAAAACTTTGCCAATCCACTTTCCTCCAGCCAGATCGAAATGGCCAGCGGACGTGCCTCGGTCGGTTGAGCGGTGATCACCAAGGCAAGAATTTCCGCAGCGAGTGTGTCTTGCGGCACCCGTGGATTTCCGATCATCACCGAGTCGCCATCTTCACTTTCCTGCACCTTGAATGAATCACTGCTACCTGCGGCGAAGAACGAATTGGCTTCCACGCGACCACTCGTCCGCCAAGCGGAGTAACAGGTGGCGGTCGGCACTGCGCTGCGCTTGAGAGGGGAGTCTTCGTGGTTTCCATTTCCCCAAACGGGGAGCAGATACCAGCCCGCATCGGATTCGCCGCTCGTCGCAAGGACGATCATTGCTGGCGACGGTGGAGGAGATTTCGCCTTCTGAGTCACTTCGGAAAACACAACTGACGCGATTCCTTTGTTGTCCACTTCGATTGTGGAGCCCGGCAATTTCACTGGTGGTATTTCCTTTCCGTCCGCGCCGGGTCGGGTGATGTATTTCCCGGAGAATTTTCCCACCAACATTTTGTCATCTTGTCCTTCTACTACCACTTGGACGACGAGTGGTGCTTCAGGCGTGCCACCCGCGCTGCGGATCAGGCACCACAAGGCGGCGGCGAGCACTTGATCTTTGGTGTATGGGCTGTAACCCGGTGGTTTCCATGGCTTTACCCGGAGAGTTACGGGAAACGCTGTGATCTGAGTGGGATCCTCCGGTTCCACCGAGATGCCGAAGACGCTCGCCAGATTCTGGTCGAGTTCCGAGCCGCCTTCCCAAAGCATCGCTCCGTCTGGGCACGGTCGGGGTGACGCGATCTTCTGGTGCAGGCCGTAGCTGTAATTACAAATCACGCCCACTTTTCCCAAAGGAATGCGGCTGGGATCAGACTTGGTGCCGAGGTTGACCGGTTGCTCAATGGTGTTGGGGCCAACCGAGGTGGCGCAGCCGGGGGCCGCAGTCAGCCAGATCATCATGGGGAAAACGAATATCACGGGAGACGGATTCATGATTTTCATCGGACACTGATTCTGATAGTTGGACAAGATTGATGCAATCTGAATTTCAAGTTCTCCTTTTGCTTTGCTTTGCTTTGTTTTGTTTTGTTTCTTGGCAGTGAATCTTCTATTTCCGCCGCTTGACCGATTACCCAAGCGGAATCCATACTCCGCGCCATGCGCATTCTTACCGCACTCCAACCCAGCGGAAAACTTCACATCGGCAATTACTTCGGTGCGATGGAGCCTGCCGTCCGCCTGCAAGACGAGGGCGAGGCGTTCTATTTCATCGCGGACTATCATGCGATGACGTCTTCCCAAGATGCCGCCGCGCTGCGGGAAAATGTGCGTGAGGTGGCGATCGACTTCCTCGCCTGCGGTCTGGACCCCGCGCGGGCCGTGTTTTTCCGGCAGAGCGCGGTGCCGGCGGTGAACGAACTTGCTTGGCTGCTCTCGACACTTTGCCCGATGAGCTTGTTAGCGAAATGCCATTCCTACAAAGACAAGGTCGCCCAAGGGATTTCCGCGCATCACGCGCTCTTCGCCTATCCGGTGCTGATGGCGGCGGATATCTTGCTCTATGATTCCAACAAGGTGCCTGTCGGAAAGGATCAGAAGCAGCATCTCGAGGTGACGCGCGATCTAGCAATCAAGTTCAATGAAGCCTATGGCGAAGGAATGGTCGTGGTGCCTGAGCCGATCATCCGTGAAGATACAGCGATCATCATTGGCCTCGATGGACGGAAGATGAGTAAGAGTTATGGCAACACGCTGCCGATCTTCGGAGAGGAAAAACTGTTGAAGAAGCTGGTCATGAAAATCACCACCGACTCGACGCCGGTGGAAGCTCCGAAGTCGACCGAGGGTTCGACGATTCTCGCGCTCTACAAACTCTTCGCCAGCTCGGCCGACTACGCGACGATGCATGCGGATCACGAACGCGGCGGTGTGGGCTACGGCGATTTTAAGAAGCGCCTCGCCGATGCCTACTGGGATTTTTTCGCTCCGATGCGGGCCCGCCGTGCGGAAATCGAGGCCGATCCGGGATTTGTCGATCAGGTGCTCGCGAACGGGGCCATGCGGGCACGGGAGGAAGCGGGAAAGGTGCTGAAGCGCGTGCGTCGGGCTGTTGGACTGGATTGAGCGCAATGAGCGCTTGCCATCACCGCACCGCTCGGGGATGGTCCGCAGGTCGTGCCTTCTGAGCGTCGTAAGCCAATCTGGCTCATTCCTAACTTGTTGAGCCTCGATGCTCCGCTAGTGGCTGTCGCTTGGCTTTATGTTTTCGCGAAGACTTGGCGAGTGGTCTACTTGCCGACGACGACTTATATCTCGCTGGCGCTGGTGGTGTGGGTGATCTACGTGGTGGATCGTCTGCTTGATGCTTCGATGCACGACAGTGGATCTGAAGCGCTGGAAGCTCGCCACCAATTCCACTATAAACACCGCAAGGTTTTTTGCATCTTTGCAGGGATTGCAGGATTGCTTGCGCTGGTCTTTGTCATCGCGGAACTCGCGACGAAAATTTATGGTTACGCACTTTTCGGCGGACTGATGGTGGCGGGTTTTTTCGCCCTATCGGTTTTTTCTAGTCATGGCCGCCATGAGATTCCGTATTCCAAGAACATCATCGCGGGGTTCGCGTTTGCTTACGGCACCGGGATGCTTGCCTTCGCCTACACAGGCTTCGACAGCGGTGAGTTGTTAAAATCCCCCGAGTTGATTTGTTTTGCGGTCCTCTGCATTCTCAATATTTCCGCAATCGATCTGTGGGAGCATGCGGCTCATTTCTCGGATCCGGAAATCAAGGCGACTGACGAATTGGCGCTGACCTTGCCGCTGACTTTGTTAGGGGCTGCCGCGTTGATTTTCGCGCTCAAGGATTCTGATCTTACGACCCGCCCATTTTTTTACGCGATTTTGACTGGCGCAGCCTTGTTGCAAATCATCAACCGCAATCGGGCGAGGTTCTCGATGCAAGCCTTGCGAGTGATGGCCGATGTGGCATTGCTCGCGCCGATCCTTGTGTTCTGGGTTTCGTCGCGCTCGTGATTCAGTCGAAGAATTACTTTCACTCTTTTCGGATCACCAACGCTTAATTTCTATCTGATATGAGACTTATTTTCATCGCCACTGGCGAAATTGCACTCCCTGCATTCCGGCAATTGTTAGCTTCAGGGCCACGACCTTTGGCCTTGGTGACGCAGCCTGACAAGCCAACGGGACGGCATCAGACACTGACTCCGCCGGCAATCAAGGTCGAGGCGATTGCTGCGGGAATTCCTGTTTTCCAGCCGGAAAAAATCGGTGATATTACCGCAGACTTGGCGGCTTTGGAGCCTGATGTTCTCGTGGTGATGGCTTACGGACAAATTTTAAGGAAAAACATTCTATCTCTAGCAAATTTGGCCATCATCAATCTACATGCATCCTTACTCCCTAAGTATCGTGGAGCCGCGTGCATTCAAGCGGCGATCAATGCCGGAGATTCTGAAACAGGGCTCACCGTCATGCACGTGGTGGCCAAGCTGGATGCAGGTGATATGATTCTATCCAAGGCGATCCCCATTAGACCGGATGAAACGGGCGGTACTCTTCACGACTGCTTAGCAGATCTCGCGCCCGTTGTCCTCGCGGAAGTATTGACCCAGTTGGCAGATGGCACGGCGGCTCGAGTCGCTCAAGATGAGGAAACATCGAGTTATGTTTCGAAACTCGAACGGGATGACGGGAGACTCGACTGGTCAGAAAATGCCACGGAATTGGAGCGCCGCATCCGGGCTTATGATCCTTGGCCGGGCACCTTTACTTTTGCGATGGAAGAGGGTCAGGCCAAGCGCCTGAAAATATTTCCGCCGACGCGGGTGATGGATCTGTCCATCCCACCGGGCGAGATCTCGCTGCTCGATGGTCAACTCGTCGTTGGTTGTGGGAAGGGAGCCTTGCGACTCGATTTAGTGCAGCCAGAAGGAGGTCGAAAAATGGCGGCTGCGGACTATTTGCGTGGGAGAAAACCTCAGATTTTTGAATGCGGAATGGTGCCCAGGCGCTTTCCATCTACCCGCATCGCAGAGTTAGATGGATGATCTCCGCCGGGGCATTCATTCGCACGGGAAACCAGTTACCTGTGCCGTTGCCAACCACGAGCGCACATCCGGCTTTTTGATAGAGCCCGGACCAGTAGCGGAACATGGCCGGACCCGCGCCGGTGTCCCGGGTTAGCATCAATTGACCACCGTGAGTGTGGCCTGCGAGAGTGAGAGAGATCCCGTGTTTCGCAGCGTGATCGAAAACATGGGGATGATGCGCCAGCAGAATTGAAAAGGCGTTGGAGTCGCGTAATGATGCTACAGTCGCCACATCTTCGGCCATGTCGTGTTCGCTGCGATTCCAAATAGTGCCAAGGATTTGCACGGGCACCCCGCGAATCGCCACTGCTGCGGCTTGGTTTCGCAGGAGCACTAGACCTGCATCTCGGAGACCTTTTGCGAAACCTGCAGGGTCGTCGAAAAGATCGTGATTACCCTCAACGATGAAGACGCCTGATTTGGCTCGCATTTGTTGCAACATCCGGACGGCCTCCGGCAGGTCAAGGATGGTGTTGTCGATAAGGTCGCCAGTGAAAAGCACGAGATCCGCTTCTAGTTTGTTTGTGGCGTCGACGATCTCATCGAGCACTCTACCGCGAGTGAATTTCCCGACGTGGGTGTCTGTGACATGGGCGATTCTCATGCCGTCGAGCGAAGGAGGGAGACCCTTTAAGGCGAGTGTTATTTCCTGAATCCTGAAGCGTGTTATGCGGGGCAGATAGAAGGCGGCGGTACCATAGGTCACCGTGATCGGCAGGCTCAATGCGACTGAGGCTAACCACTCGCGGCGAGTCCATTTCCGATCAATTTGCAGAGGCTTGAAATCCACTGGGCGTCGTCTTCTCAGGAATTGAATTCCAAGCGAGCCAATCGACCACCCAAACATGATAGGGATGCCCATGAACGGCAGAAATATTAATCCCCACAAGAGAACCAACGCATACATCGCAGCGGGAATTTGCATTGTCACCATTTCCCGACGAGCGAGCAAAACCCATGAGAATCCGATGAGAATCACCATCACTAAGAGGCTCATTCCAATCCGCCACCCGCGAGTTGCTCCGAGGCGACTCAAGCGCTGATCCACCCAAATCCACCAAATCACGGAGAGCAGCGGGATTCCTGCAATGATGAGTAAAACGATTGGCATACAGTGGGCGTCTACAGGATATGCGAATATCCACCAAAAGCGGCTAGTGAGCTGTGCATTACTACTTTGAGTCAAGATCTGAACCCGCGCATCAAAATAAATAATGGCGACATCTCTGCCGCCATTATTTGAATCCGTTAGGTTTAATCAAGCTAAGCCAGGAGCATATGGCGTCGGGATAGGTTTGTCCTTTTTGAGAAGAGCCTTTCTCATTTTGGCAAGTGCGGAGTTCTGAAGTTGGCGGATGCGCTCACGGGAAACGCCGAACTCGCGGCCGACGTCTTCGAGTAACATTGGCTTGAGGCCAGTAAGTCCAAAGCGTTCGTCGATGATCTTACGTTCCCGCTCGTTGAGGATCGAGAGTAAGCCTCCAATTTCAGCGTGAAGGTTTTTGTCGACGAGCATTTCTAACGGATCAGAAGCGGCCTCGTCACTAATCATTTCACCGTATTCGGTGGCCTCGCCTTCGTTTACTGGAGCATCGAGCGAAGTGGGGCGTTGAGATGCCTGCTTGAGCATGGCAATTTTTTGACGGGGGAGTCCTAGCTCGGTAGCGATTTCATCATCAGTCGGTTCTCGACCGAGAGCCTCAGCGAGGATGGACGCGATTCTTCGCATGCGTGCGATTTTATCCACCATGTGAATTGGGAGGCGGATGGTCTTGGATTGATTGGCGAGGGCACGCTTGATCGATTGCTTGATCCACCATGCACCGTAGGTTGAAAGCTTACCGCCCTTTTCCGGGTCGAAGCGTTCAACGGCGTTCATGAGGCCGATGTTTCCTTCTGAAACAAGGTCGCTGAGCGACATGCCGTAACCGGAGTAATCGTGAGCGATTTTGACAACCAATCTAAGGTTGGCGCTAATCATGTGCGAACGGGCTTCGGCGTCACCCATTTTAATGCGTTCGGCGAGGGCTTTTTCCTCGTCTACGGTGAGCAGTGGGGTTTTGGAAATTTCCCGCAAATAGAGTTTCATGCTGCTGTCTGAATCGTATGACATGGCTTGGATTAGTTTGGATCTATCTTTAGATTCGTAAAATCTGAGTTAATGGATTCAAAATAAGCGTTAAATTCAAGAGTAATTTCTGATCGCTTCAGGAGTTGCTGGGGCCTCATCCCAAGCAGTTCTGGGATTCGTTCATGATTTCAGGATGCTGGATGGTTGGCTGTCATGCAAAGAAGTGCGTCCGTGCGGTCACCATCGCCTTTGCCGTTGACCCGGGTCGCTTCACTGGCAACGCTCTGCTCATGTTTATTGATCACATCCGAATTATCGGAAAAGCTGGCGACGGCGGAAACGGCGTTGTCTCTTGGAAGCGTGAAAAGTTTGTCCCCCGAGGCGGTCCTGACGGTGGTGACGGCGGCGCGGGTGGTGACATCATTCTCGTCGTAGACGCATCCACTGATAATCTGCGCGCTTATCACTACGATCCTAAGCTCATCGCTGAAGATGGGAAAAACGGCGCGGGTGGCCGGAAAACCGGGAAAAGTGGCAAACGCGTCGTCGGTAAAGTGCCTCCCGGCACGGTTGTTTACCGAAGCAATGCCGTCACGGTGCAGGAGGCGGTCGAGTTCGAGCGCAGTGACGAAGGTATCGATCTTGAACCCATTGCAGATCTCACGGAGGTCGGCCAAGAATATGTCCTCTGCAAGGGCGGGGATCCTGGCAAGGGAAACTGGAATTTCAAAACTGCCACCAATCGCACACCGGTTGAGCACACGCTCGGCACGCCGGGCGAGCAATCGGTATTCTACCTCGAACTCCGCCGGATCGCAGACGCGGGCTTAGTCGGATTTCCCAATGCCGGAAAATCGACGCTGCTTGGCCAGCTTTCCCATGCGAAACCGAAAGTCGCGTCGTATCCGTTCACCACGCTTCAGCCAGTCGTGGGCGTCGTCGAGTTCCCCAGTTATCGGCGGTGTACCATCGCCGATATTCCAGGCTTGATCGAAGGTGCTCATGAAAATCGCGGCCTGGGTCACGAATTCCTCCGTCACATCACTCGCTGCCGGGTACTGTTATTCGTCATCGACATGGCCGGCAGCGAAGGCCGTGACCCGATCAGTGATCTAGAAATCCTCCGCCGCGAAATTAAGGAATACGACGATGAACTCGCCCGCTTCCCGTGGAAAATTATCGCCAATAAGATGGACCTCGAAGGCGCCGCTGAGAATCTCGAAATTTTTCGCAGTCGCTTTTCGAAAATCGATATAATTCCAAATTACGCCGATAACGGCCTTGGGCTAGATGATCTCAAGCAGGTGCTCGATAAAGAAATCGGTCATCGCACCCACAAAT
>JANPAU010000286.1:0-6852 GCA_031430055.1 Akkermansiaceae bacterium
GGGTCAAAGCCATGTTTGGAATCTGTAGTCAATATCTGGAAACGTCAAGAGCCGCCCTTGCAGTTTGCAGGGCGGCTCTTGGTTGAAGGGTTGCTGAAGTTCAGCTGCTGAAGCTATTTCTCCTACAAAGAGAAAGAAATAACAGCTACGGCAAAAAGGATGCTGAGGACGGGCCAAGCCATGATTGAGTGAGGTAAGGTTGTTAAAAGGATTATAAAATCAATTCGTTCACAGCGGTGACAATTGAGTCCAGTCGCCCGTTCTTGGATTATCCTCAGCACTGATCCAGACGTTGGCCGTCATGAGTTGGAAGGTTAAGACAATCAATGCGGCAGCGAGACCGACGCCAGAAAGAATATTTGCAAGTCCTGCATTGCCTTCTTCTTCGTCGTCGTCATCCGCTTGTATGGTTGACATTTGCGAGGACGAGGAAAACGAAGTCCCGAGTGGCTGAGTCGGAGCTTGGAGTTGCACGGTGGCTTTTGGAAGCGCGATGGTCGATGAGCCTGCCGCGCCAGGAGGTCTCATGGCGGAGGTCGGTGCAGCAGCACCCGCCAGACGAATCGTCGGCGCAGGCGCCAGAGCGGGAGCACCCGCAGCACGAAGTGGGATTGTTGGGGCGGGTGGCCTTGGCGGACCGCCAGTGGCTGTTGGCGGAGCCGTCGGCACCGGCGGTCTCACGGGTGGAGCCATGGGCACGGTGGCCGATGGCACGGCCGGAGGCGCGTCAGCGGCTTTGAGGGTGACGCGGACGGTTTCCTTTTTCAGGGGCACGCTCGACGTCTGCTTGGACGGAGCTGGTGGTTGGTTTTCGTTTTCGCTCATGCACTAGCAGGGTTTAATTCCTAAGATGACTCAGTAAGACAATTTGCTTCCTCCCTGTCAAACCCCCACTCGGGATTTATTTCAAATCACCCAATCGTTTTACTATCAACGAAATACATTGCCAATCATGCCGAAATGGGGCATCGACTCGCCATTTCTCGGTGCAAGAATGTGGGCACCGCTTCACTTCGGAAATTCCAAGAGGGAGACTCCCCAGCAAATATCTGGTTATTTTCACCGAAATCTCCCGGGTTTCGTGAAATTTTTGATGCTCTTTCGCCCGCGCCGTGTTTCCTCTCTCCCCAGCTACTATGTCCGCCGAAAAGACCGCCATCACCCCAACACGTGCCCAGGATTTCCCTGAATGGTACCAGCAAGTCATCAAAGCCGCCGACCTCGCGGAAAACTCGGAAACTCGAGGCTGCATGGTGATCAAGCCTTGGGGCTACGGGATTTGGGAACTCATTCAGCAACAGCTCGATCGCCGATTCAAAGCGACCGGCCACCAGAACGCCTATTTCCCGCTGCTCATCCCGCTTTCCTATCTGGAAAAAGAGGCGGAACACGCGGAAGGATTCGCCACCGAGTGCGCCGTGGTCACTCACCATCGCCTCGAAGTGGTGAAAGACCCCGTCACCGGAAAAACCAAGATGATTCCCTCTGGCGAACTCGCCGAACCCTATGTCATCCGCCCGACTTCCGAGACGATCATCGGCGCTGCGTTCGCCCGTTGGATCGAGTCCTATCGGGACCTACCCTTGCTCATCAATCAATGGGCAAATGTCATGCGTTGGGAAATGCGTCCACGGCTTTTCCTCCGCACTGCTGAGTTCCTTTGGCAGGAAGGCCACACCGCTCACGAGACCAAGGACGAGGCCATCGTCGAGACCCGGATGATCCACGACCAATACGAGGAATTCCTCCGCGATCACCTCGCCATCCCGGTCATTCCCGGTGAAAAAACCGAAAACGAGCGCTTCCCGGGGGCTGAAATCACTCTCACTGTCGAGGCCATGGTCCAAGATTGTAAGGCCATCCAAGCTGGCACGTCTCACTACCTCGGACAAAATTTCTCGAAGGCCCAGAACATTTCCTTCACCGGTCGCGACGGCACCGTCCAGCATGCCCACACCACCTCGTGGGGCGTTTCCACTCGGCTGATCGGCACACTCATCATGGCGCACTCGGACGACGACGGTCTCGTCCTCCCGCCACGTGTCGCCACCCAACAAATTGTCATTCTCCCGATCACTCCGAAAGAAGACAGCCGCCAAGCCGTGCTCGACGCCTGCCAAGCCCTCGCCGAGACCCTGCGCCACCAGACATTTCATGGCGATCCGCTCCGCGTCCATGTTGACTCCCGAGATCTGTCAGGCGGCGTCAAAAAATGGGAATGGATCAAAAAAGGCGTGCCCGTGCGTATCGAAATCGGCCCGCGCGACATCGAAACCCGCAAAATTTGCGTCCTGCGCCGAGACCAGCCGATTTCCGAGAAGGAATTCGCCGATAAGGAATCGTTCATCCAGCGCGCCCCTGAGATCCTCAACGAAATCCACCAAGCCCTGCTCGCTCGCGCCACCGCCTTCCGCAACTCCAACATCACCTTCTGCACTCGCCTCGACGTTTTTCACGCCCACTGGACCACCGAAAATCCCGGCTGGCTCTACACCCCATGGGCCGGCACCCGCGAACAAGAAGAAGAACTCTCCAAGCAGCATAAAATCACCATCCGCTGCCTGCCTATTGCCGAAGCGAAGCTGCCAGAAGCCCTCCACGCCACCAGCGGCAAATGCATCCTCACCGGTATGGAAACGAATAACTTCGCCATTTGGGGGCGGAGTTATTGATTCTGGTGCTGAGCTTCCGGGAAAACGCAACTCCTCCCTGTTTGAAATCTAGCCGGATCGAATGCCCGATGTTCAACAGCCCGGATTCACAGCAGTCATTTGGTGCTTGCAGGATTATGAAAAAATGGGAATGTGCTTTTATGCGTACGACCATTGAACTCCCAGATCTTCTATTTCGCGAGGTGAAAGCCACTGCCGCAAGGCAGGGCATGCGTCTCAAGGACTACGTCACCGAGGCGCTGCAGGACAAGCTGGCCAAGCGGCCGACTCATGCGGAGAAGCCGTGGATGAGGTTCGCGGGGATCGCCGCCAATGACCCGGAGATGGTGGCGGAACTCAGGCGCATCGAGCAGATCGTGGACGAAAACTTCGAGCAAATCGAAGCGGAGGAGTGGAAATGATCGTCGATACCAACGGTCTATCCGCCTGGTGGCTCAATGAACCGTCCTTCATCCGACACATCGAGCAGGCAGACCGACTGTGTGTGCCAGTTCCGGCACTGGCGGAATTCCGCTTTGGCATTCTGAAATCCCGGTTCCGGGAAAAAATGACGGCATGGTTGGATGACGCGCTCGCCACCACCACGGTCCTGGCGGCCGACGAGACCACCACTCGCCACTATGCGGAGATCCGGCTTCAACTTACGTCCGCTGGCACGCCCATTCCGATGAACGATCTGTGGATCGCGGCCATCGCCCGCCAACACAAACTGCCGGTCATCAGCCGCGATGCCCACTTCGACCACGTCGCCGGACTGACCCGGATCGGCTGGTGAACGGCCATGAATCGGGTCAGGCCTGAATGGCGCTAACTTAATTCCGAGTTCCAATTCAAGTGACCCTTTTCCCAAGATTTCGTATAAATTCAGCGGCGGTTTGTCCATGCTTCACGAGCATAGCGTGACGCTGCTCGCCGGGCCAAATCCTCGAATTCCGGATGAGGCGCAAATACTTCCCATTCTTTAGCAAGCCGTCCAGCGAGGTCTTCCGAGCGTTCTTGAGATTTCACCGGGTCATCGCAGCTCGCCGCAACCGATCCTTGATGCAGTAAACCTTGTCGTGAGCGGCGCTGTCCCGCTCCTGCGAGTTTTCGATCACCTAAGTCCAATAAATCGTAGTGTACCGGATTCTCAAAACACAGTGCCGCACCAGTCTCATCTTTTCCGGCGCTCATTCGCGCGTCGATTCCTTCGGCAGCTAGAGTTTCTGCGAGTGCCGAGTGAATCCGCCGATAGCTCTCCACTCCACGCCAGGTTGCTAACGCTTCGCTCTGAGGAGCCACCAGCGTGTAAGTCCAGTCTGCCCGATGATCCACCGTGCCACCGCCCGACCAACGTCGGACGAGATTCACTCCGGGAAATGCTGCCCGCGCTGCGACGATTTGGCCGAAATAACCGATGCTCGCCCACTCACCCTGCCACCCGTAGATCCGCAACACTGGCAGGGTGGCCGTTTCCAACAGCCACTCATCGACCGCCATCGCCTCTGGACCCGAGCGCAAGACTGGATCCATCCAAAGCAGTATCTTTGCGAAAATCACCTCGACGGGATATCCTCCAACCCATCAATTCGCAATCGCTGAAATCAGAGCGTTCCTCGCCTTGCATTCCCGGCATCCCTTGCCAACTTCGCGGCATGTTGATCGCGGCCAAGCCAAATAGCGCCCTTCTGATCGTGGGTCACGGATCCACCGAGAATCCGGATTCCTCCACACCTTACTTCGAGCACGCCGACGAGATCCGCAGTCGTGGGCTTTTTGCGGAAGTGCATTGTTGTTTTTGGAAAGAAGAGCCGTCGATGCGCGAGGCGTTTTACCTAATCGATTCGGATGAAATTTACGTGGTGCCGGACTTCATCAGCGAGGGTTATTTCACCCAAGACGTGATCCCTCGCGAGCTTCAGCTCACCGGCCCGACGACGGTGGTGCGGGAGAAAACCTTTCACTACTGCTTACCTGTCGGTGTGCATCGCTCGATGACGGATCTGATTCTCAAACGGGCTCGCGAAGTGGCACCTGGAATCGATCCCGCAGAAACAACCTTGATCATCACCGGCCACGGCACCGGGTTGAATCAAAATTCTACCAAAGCGATTCGTGACCAAGCGGAACTCATCGCAGCCTCCGGCGCTGGCTACGCCGCCGTGCTCGACGCTTATATGGAAGAGCAACCCTTCATCGCCGAGTGGGATCAAATGGCCAAGACGCCGAACGTCGTGGTGGTGCCGTTTTTCATCTCGGACGGACTTCATTCCTTCCAGGACATTCCAGTGCTTCTCGGCATCGAGAGCGAAGTCGGGGCTGCCGCCAGCCAGCGCGAAGTTTTCCGCCACAATCCACATTCGATTCGAGGGAAGATGCTTTATTACACCTCGGCGATTGGCACGGAGCGCTTGTTGGCAGATGTGATTTTAGATCAAATCTTCGACTTCGATCAACTCCACAAAGTCCACTGATTTTCTCTCACCCATGACCACCGCTCAGTTGCTTCAAAATTTGCTCCGATCCGGCATCCACCGAATCGGCGAAGTGGAAATCCTCACTGAGATTCACGGATTTCCTTATGTGATTTGTCATGTCGCAGATGCCTTGCTTGGTGCCGAGCCAAACTTCGGCGGACTTGTTGTCCACACTGGCCCGGCGGATGCTCGTGACCTTTCGACTTACGCAGAGGACGGGACTTATCGGTTCACCAAGGGACAAGTGAATCTCAAGCGTGGATGGGTGATGACGCTGGCAAACGTGGCAGATCTTCGACTTGCGCTCGACCAATTTTACCCAGCCTGCATCGGGCTCTTCCTCGCGCAACAAGCTGGGACGCTCGAAATCGAAACCCTCCGCGACAAGCTCAATCGCCAGACCGGGATGTATCGATTTGCCCGCTCGATCAGCGATGCAGGAGCCCAGAAACTCGTGCAGGAAGTCTGTGGTCCCGCCCACCAATGCGCCAAGAAAATCCTCTGGCAGCTCGATCCGGCGACTCCGCTCGACGATAGCGAGGCAAGCCGCTTCAACGGCATCCCCGGAGATGGCCCCGTGTCCGAGGCGATTCCCCTGCTCTGCCGCGAAGCTTGCAACCACTTCGTCGCGGAATGCCGTAAAATGGCAAAAGCCGAGTTTGAAGCGAAAGCCGCAAGTGCCTGATCAAGCCTTGTTCTTAAGCAAGTCGCGGATATCGGTGAGAAGCTTTTCTTCGGCACTTGGCTCCGGCGCGGGAGCGGCTGCGGCTTCTTTTTCCATCAGTTTCTTGGCCTTATTGATGGCCTTCACCACCATGAACATCACGAAAGCAACGATCACGAAGTTGATAGCGATGGTAATGAAGTTACCATAAGCGATCACGGGGCCTTGACCTTTTGCAGTGACCAAATCAGAGGCCACGACCTTATCCGAGAGTCCCAAAAACATGTTCGAGAAATTCATACCGCCAGCGATTTTACCAACGAGTGGCATGACTAAATCTTCGATAAAGGAGCCGGACAGCTTGACGAATGCAGCACCCATGACGAAGGCCACAGCCATGTCGATAAGATTGCCCTTTAACGCAAATTCTTTGAATTCTTTGAACATGATTTAGATTGGTAAGAAGTTATAGACTTAGAAAACAATTTTTCAAAAGAATGGCCAAGGATATTTTTCCACGGGAAATCTTATTGCCAAGCCGCCGAGGCTTTGTTCCCTTCCTGCCATGGCCAATCCGATAAATGTGCTCTCCAGCGGAATCGAAATCACCGGTTCCATCCGCTTTTCCAACGACATGATCATCGATGGAAAAATCGACGGTGAAATCATGTCGGACAAGGGACGTGTGACCATCGGCGAGAACGCCATCATCAAGGGCGACGTCACCGCCGGTGAAGTCAAAGTTTACGGCAAGGTCGAAGGTAAAATCACCTCTGAGCGCTGCGAGTTAAAGGATAAATCGAAGATCAACGGCGACATCAAGTCCAAGGTGTTCTCGATGGAAGAAGGTGCCCAACTTTCCGGCCGCACCGACATCGGCGGCTGATTCATCTTTCTTCCCAACGCTCTTCTTGGTGCTCCGCCGACTTGGGCTCCAAGTGGGAAATCACCCGACCGTCTGGGTGCAGAAGCGCTGCGACGCTGGCCTCGATTTCTGTCGCGGACTCATGCGCCTGACCCACCATCAGTTGATCGTCGAAAACCAGATGAAACTCGACCC
>JANPAU010000287.1:0-2575 GCA_031430055.1 Akkermansiaceae bacterium
CAGCGCGATCAGCGCCAGGGCGACAAGCATATTGAGAATCAGATGACGGCGGGCCATTCAGCAGCAAGTAAGACTAACGAAGAATGAACGGAACCCCGGCAGCTTCGAGAAATTTCTTCTCTTTCTGCAAATAGCGCTCGCCGAGTTTTCCGAAGCCGTCCCGCTTGCGGAACTCATCCAGGAAAGCATTCACCTGCCCAAGCAAAGCCTCATTGCCCTTCGCAATTCCGATCGCCCACGACTCCTCGACGAACGGCTTCAGCAAGCCGCGAGTGGTCTCCTTATTCTGCTCAGCGTATTGATAGATGCTGAGTTGGTCGTAGATGAATGCATCCGCCCGACCTTGTGCGACTTCCAGCACGCAGGCAGTTTGATCTTCAAACACCACCCGCTTCGCTTCTGGTAGATGATGGATCGCCCACGTCTCGCCAGTCGTGCTGGTCTTGGCGGTGATCGAGCGACCGGGCTTTTTCAAATCTTCGATGGATTGGATATCCGAATCCTTGCGAACAAGCAGCGCGAGGCCGGTGAAGGCGTAGGGGTTAGAAAAATTGATCGACTGCCGGCGCTCGTCGGTGGCGGTGATGGAGGAGAGAATCAAATCGACGTTGCCCGTTTTGAGCGCGGGGATGAGGCCGGAGAATTCCATCGGCACGATCTTGAGTGGACGACCGAGATCCGCGGCGAGTGCTTCCGCGAGCCGGACCCCCACGCCATCGGGATTGCCCGCCTTGTCCTGCATTTCAAAGGGCGGATAGCTCAAGTCCATGCCCACCCGCAAGACAGCGCCTTCGCCGGATTGTTTGGATTTTTCGGTGCAGCCAGAGAGGGAAAGCCCACAGGTGGCAAGAATAAGGAATCGGCGTCGCAGCATCATGCCGAGAGACTAGCTCGAAACGTGCCGGGCGGAAGAGCCGAGTTTAAATCGCGCGACTCAGCTCAGTCAGCGACGGGAAAACCCGATCTGCCGCTGAGCAGCTTCTTCGGAACCACCCCGGCATGTGGATGAACCCCCAACTCGATTTCGATCTCATGCGCGCCGAGCGCGAGAATGATGAACGAATCGGGCTTCAGACCCAATAGAAGAAAACTTCCGGGGCGAAGCTTTTGAGGCGGTTGAGGCAGGCGAAGGGTGCTGCTAGTTGTTTTTTCCGAAGCCCGATGGCTAGAGCGGGATCAAAGACCGGGAGATCGGATGAAAAGTCTGAGGCTTTGAGAAGCATGGCGAGTCGTGCGGCTTTTCCCGCAGCGACTTTGGCTTCGGGTAGCCGAAATGGGATGGAAACCAGATGATTGCCAAGTTGGACGATACCGCGTCGATAGAGGCGGTTTTCTTCTTCGCGATCTTTTGACGCGCCTTTGAGATCCAGCGAGCAGATGTGGAAAGCCGCTTGGATCACGTCGTCGAGATAGTCGGAATAGGAACCGGCGAATCCTCGGTATCGAGCTTCGGCTTCGAAGGCGTTTTGGTTATCTTCTGCGAGGACGGAAAGCTCCCGGGCGTGATCGTAGAGTTGGGCAATGTCGAAGAGCTGTTTGATGACTTGCTGGCTGAATTGCGCTGTCAGGGGAACGCCGATGGTGGCGGGAGCGAAGGCGGTGAGTTTATCGGCGAGCAAGGATTCGAGACGTGGGGTTTTCACCGCGATGGGTTCGGCGACTTCAAGGAACGCGGTATTGATCTGAAGCTCGATAAGATGAGTCAGCACATTTGGCTCGGTGACGACATCGAGTAAAATGTGCATTTCCTGTTCCTGCGTGGGAGATTGAAAATAGAAACGATAGTGGCGGCGGCCGGGAAGCCCTCGCTCGCCGCGGATTTGTTCGTCCCAGCGGAGAAATGGGCTTTTGCCGAGGAGTGCATCGAGCGCGGATTCGAAGTCGGACTTCGGCTCGTTGCAAACGATGTCGATATCGATGGAAAGACGATTGGGTTGCGGCAGGTGAAGCAGTAGTGCGGTTCCGCCTTTGAAGACGAAATCGAGATTCGTGCGGGCTAACGAATCGAGCAGGGTCAGCGCGTAGATTGCCTTTTCCAGAATAATAAGATCCGCCATGCCGAGACTCGCCTGCTGCGCGACGATCCATTGCCGGGTGTGACGGTCTGGCGGGATCATGACTCGTGAAGGTTCAGGTAGTGGATTCGAGTTCTTCGGGGAGCACCTGCGCCCTCGCTGGTGGTTTTCAGCGCCCTCGCCGAAAACAGCGTCGATTCTCGTGCAACGCATGTCTTTGGCGAGGGCGCCAAAGACAACACGCGAGGGCGCGTGTGCTCCCCTCCAAGAATGCATCCGACAACCTCGTGAATCGTTACCATAACTCTCTACTAAAATATACCTCCGAGTTTGAGGAGTGGCGTGGAATCGGTTTTCCGGCGCTCGGCGTAGCGCTTGAGCGCGGGGATGTTCAGGCGGTAGCGGTTGGCGAGGTTGCTGAAAACGCTCTGGAATTCCGCGAGATCGAAGAGGCCGAGCTTCTGGATCTCGTGGTGGAAATCCACGAGCATTTGCTCGATGGGCGCATAGGTCTCCTTGTGGTCGCTGCTGAGGCGGGGGCGGAGGATGATCGTCTCGTC
>JANPAU010000288.1:0-27160 GCA_031430055.1 Akkermansiaceae bacterium
CGTGTCCGATGCCGATATGGAAAAAGGCCAACTCCGTTGCGACGTGAACATCTCGCTGCGCAGGAAACCCGAGGAACCGTTAGGCCAGAAGGTCGAGCTGAAAAACCTCAACTCGATCTCCGCCATCCGCCGCGCGATCCACTTCGAGATCCAACGCCAAACCGAAGACATGGACCGCGGCATTCCGCAAATCCAGTCCACCCGCCGCTGGGACGACGATCGCGGGGAAACCCAGATGATGCGCACCAAGGAAGACGCCCACGACTACCGCTACTTTTCCTGTCCGGACCTCCTGCCTATCCAGACGGCGCCCTTGTTAGCGAAAGTCCGCCCGCTCGTCCCCGAGTTGCCGCACGAACTCGCCGCTCGTTTTGAAAAGGACCTTGGAGTCACCACCTACGATGCCACCGTAATCTCCTCCGAGAAGAACCTCGCCGCCTATTTTGAGGCCGTCACCGATGCCGCCATCCCCGGCAAGAAAGTCGCCAACTTCATCATCAATAACCTGCTAGGCACCCTCAACGAGCGCTCGCTCGGCATCGCCGATTGCCCGGTCGCCCCGGAAAAACTCCGAGCCCTGTTACTTCTAGTGGAAAACGGCACCCTCGCCGCAAACCAAGCCAAGGAGGTCTTCACCGTGCTTTTCGACAGCCCGGACCAAGACCCCGTCGCCATCGCCGACAACCTCGGCTTCAAACCTGCCGCAGCCGGTGAAATTGAAGACCTCGTCGATCAAGTCATCGCCAACAACCCGTCCGAAGTGGAAGCCGTAAAAGCCGGCAACGAAAAGCTGCTCAACTTTCTAACCGGCCAAGTCATGAAAGCAGCCACCACCAAGCCCAACCCCAAGCAAGTCACCGAACTGCTGCGCGCGAGGCTCCTGTAGCGGCGGGCTGTGACCGTCGCATCCCGAAGTCATAACATCATGCTCCCAAAATTCGCCCATTCACTTCACGAGCGCTTCGCACGAGAGGGGGATCCCACTCCTCTTGGCGGGTGGATGGGCGGTTTGTCATCACGGGTAATCCAGGCTGACGAAACACGAGCCATCGAACTGATGAAATCCCTTGGTTTCACCATCGCATTCGAGGCGATGGCCACAAGATTTCAACGGGCGAATCCATTGGAAATGATGCCCATCGACCTCCCGGACTTCTCCAACCACCCGGCTCCACCGCGTCTCACGCTGGAGCAATATGAAAAGTGGATGTTCGAGATGTATGCTAAGAGCAAGTATCCAACGATGTCCAAAGAAGAAATGCAAACTGAGTGGCTGCGCAACGAGGGCAGCCAGAAAGAAGAATGGCCGGATTTCGGCACGCGGTGATTTCATAAGGGGAAAGGGCGGCCCGCCCTTTCGAATGGACGGGACATCCATTCCCCTTATTTCAACAGCTCGCTCAATCGTTTTTCCAACAGCTCCGTGAGTTGTAACGCACCACCCTTCGCGGGAAGCTCACCGGCGGCGAGCATCTCGCTGACGGGAATCGGTGTCCCGGCCGTGACGCGGGCGGTGCGGCCGATCGGGTAGGTGGGGAATCCGAAAAGGTCTTCCTCCAATTTGAGAAGCGTCTCCGCCCGGCGATCAAGCGTGGGATCTGCTAGCAAATAATCGCCAATGTAACTGTGGGCCTGAAGCGCGGTGAAGACGCGGTCGAGGTCATCGAGCAGCAGTTCTTTTTCATCGTGGGAGGGTGGTTGCTCCGGGGCCAGCAAACGGCGGCGGATGCGATAGCGCAGCGCCCTCACCCGTTCCGGTGGCGTTACCGCTTTGGCGTCGCGCGGGTAGCGGTCTTCGACGAGAGCGAGTAAGGTTTCACAAAGGTGGGTAAGGCGTTCATGGACGCTTCCCGAGCCGGCGTAGCCGAGATATTCTGTTTCCTTAAGTGCGAGAATGCCGGTGCCGAGCCGGTGGATGCGCTCATCCACCGGCATCAATGGCTTCGGCGTCCAGCCGATGCGGTCTTCCAGTTTCGAGAGCCGGTCACGGAATGTGGTCTCCACCGATGGATCGTGGAAAAATCGGAGTCCTACCGGAACGAGGAACGCGCCCTTTCCTACGGCCATCCGGCCTGCAACTTTGAGTAAAATCGATGCCACTCCCTCGTTGAGCGGATCAAGCCGCCGGTGGTGATGATAGATTTCCCCCTCAGGAAAAATCACCAGTGGATCGGTGCCGGATTCCAGTAATGCCATCGCCGTTTTGATCGCAGACAAGTCCGGTCCATCGCGATCCACCGAGAAGACGCCCATGCTTTGCAAGGCCCATGAAGCGGTGGGGCTCACTTCGAAAATCTCCCTCGCGGCCATGAACAAGGCCCGCATCCCATGGCGGTGCGCCAACTCCATGATCACATGCGGGTCTGAGTGGTCCGAATGATTCGGCGCAAGCAGCAGCGCGTGGCCCGCTTCATTGAGCTCGCGGACATGCTCGAAACCCTCCGCCTCGATTTTAGCAATCCGGTATTTCCGGTCAAGATGGACCGCTCTGTTCAACGCGAGACCTAACGGACGCAACCAAGCGTTCAACTTCGGCGGTCGGAACTTGTATGGTAGGTCATTGCGGAGGCGGCGCATCGGCGGTGAGAATGGAAAGATTCCATGGGATCTCAATCCTCAACATCACTCGGCACTCAAGTATTTGAAATCCTGGAAATTCTGCGAGCGGATTGTCCCGTTTGCATCTTCATAGACCACTGCCACGAAGTTACCGGAGTTTCCGACAGAGAGGGATTCTAGATCTTTGCCGCCGCTACGCAGGGGCAGGTAGCCAGTGCTTTGCTGGATCACCGTCCGCTCCAGTCCGAGGCGTTTGACAAAGAGCGCTTCCCAGGTCCCGTCCTTCTGGCGAATTTCCACCTTGAGTTCGGGTGAGCGTGTCACGTTGATGATAGTGGCAGTCCGCTCTTTTTTGTTTTCATGCTGCTTCAGACGCAGGATGCGAATCGTCCAATAGGCTTCTTTGTCAGGGGTGGCGGGTATCAACTCGGCGAACGGTATCAGGGTGGTGGTTTCATTCTTTTCGAGCAACACTTTGGTCTGGCCGCTTTTCACTCCTTCGCGGCGGAACGAGACTTGATATGCACCGGGTTTTCTGGGGATGCCGCCGGTCACGTCGCCGAACTTATATCCTTCCGCGCGCACCTCGATGCCATCGATCAGCATGTCCAGTTTTCCCGTTCCGATCGCGACGGCATTCACTAGGCGAACAAATCCCCGAGGCCCCGTGCTCGAATTCTGCCCGGGCGCACGTGCTGAGAAAAATATAACTAACAGGGTAAGCGTAACGACTCTCAAGACGGATGTATTTTTAAAAATCATGGATAGTGAGAATTCTGGTTTTCATGTTCCGGGGGATGATCACGCCTTCTGAGGTTCGCTCCCCCGGGTCCGCCATGAGGGTATAGACTTTTCTGACCTCGGCGAGAACTTCGGTCGTGGTGGATGGAGATGTGGCGGGTGCCACGGATTGGGCCACGATCCAGATCCGGAAATTGCGCGAACGGACGGTCGCTGCCTGAAACATGCGTCCGAAGACTTCCTCTGCGGCGGAGTCTGTCCACTGCACGTTCTCCTTGTCTGGATAGATGTCACGGTTTCCGAATACCTCTTTCCCGTCAGGAGTCCTCACGTGAGCGATTCGCGAAGGGCTTGCGTAGGGACGTCCGGCGATGACTGCATCAGCTACTCTATCAGCCATGATTTCATTCTGTGGGACATCCAGCCGCAGCGGAACAGTGGGCGGAGCCATGTATGGCGCTGCGGCATGAACCTTGTCTGTTTTCTTGGATAGGCTTGGATCCATCACCAGCGCGCCGGCTGCGATGGCTCGGAGCGCGTCACGGGAGGCGGTGTTGATATTGACTTGGCCGTTGATTCTCACTTGGGACCCTTCACGCAAGGCAGGGTCTGCCGAGAGAGGTTGTCCGGTGTGAAATAGATCAAGCAAGCCGATGGCGCGGTTCTCTTTGGGCCCGCTGATCGCGAATGCTGAATGCTCCGGACGACCGATTCGTAAGGTGTTTCCGCCGCCATACAAAGGGCTGCCTTTCCCGATCTTCGCATCCGGCCATGCGACTTGGCCGGGCGGCATCTTGTTGCTAGCGCTTTGAATGATGGCGGTATCGACTAGATTGTTGTATGTCGGGGCATACATGATGGGATCGAAGATATGCCCCAATTCGGTGGCACTCAGGTAGTAGCCACGATTAGAAATTCGCTGGATGGCTGAGAACTTTGCATTCGTATCATAGGGGAAATCGTATTTCGGGTCGATCAATTCGACATCGTCGTTCCCCCACTTCGTCCAATCACCTACCAGCGAATCGTGTCCTCCGTCCGGCCACTCGGAGGGCAAGGTTCTGACGTAAAGCTTGGACTTCTCTTTGGCGTCGTCCTTATAGGTGTCTATTCGGACTGAGCGCCGGTTGGGACTCGCGTTCGATGGGTAGGCGTTTTCCTCCAACGGACTCGTTTTCGAGCGGTTCATGTAGTGGCTGATTCTAGGATCGCCGGTGTTTCCGTAAGCTTGCGTTGTTTCGTCAGGCACTTGATAGAGCAGCCCTGGCAAATGATCTTTGCTAAGAACGTCCTGCGGGACGGATGCGTTTTCTTTCCCAACGAGATAGCCTCCGGTTTGCTTCCCGGTTTTGTCACTTATCCCATAGATAAATCCATCCTGTCGGACCAATCCATACTGATGTTCAACGATATCGTTATTCCACATCAGCGAGCAACCTGCTTCACCTCTCTTCTCTTCGAGGCTAAATGGGGCAGTCTCATTGATTTCATTAATTTCGGCGGTTCCTTGATCAATGTGGTAAGTGATATCCGCGAAACGATAGGCTTTGTATTCATTGGGCCTTAGCACAATGTCCTGGGCTTTGGTCCAGTATTTGCCGTCGATTTTCACGAGTCTTTCCGGCGACTCGGGATTCGAAGAAAAGGTGAGATTCTCTAATAGTTCCTCACTGTCAAAGCGAGGGTTTTCTGTTCCGGTGCCGAGTGCGCTGGCTTTCAATGCAACCTCATAACTCAGCCTCGCGGATCCGGAAATCTCGAGATCGGTGGGATTATACAATTCGCCATACAGTCGGAGATTAAAGTTCAAGTATTGGCGTCCCTTATCGACAGTGAAATTCTTATAGGTGACCATCAGGACGATCTCAGTGGTGAGGGGATAGGAGTCGATGCCACGGTATTCGCCGTCGAGCAGGGTGGGGCGGTCATCCGTGTCGGCGTAGTCGATGGCATTTGCGGCGAGGGTTTTCACGTAGTTGTCGGGAAATCCACCCTTTCGCTCCTCAAACGTGGGGTATGCCTTGTTGATAAAGTCGGCCATTTCTTCGACAGCGGATTTGCCACCCTTCGCGATGAGCTGGTTGAGGTTTAGCTTAAGTTTGCCCGGCATGGAAGGATCGATACCGGTGACGAATGGAACCATTGGCTGTTCTTCGTATGGCAACAATCCGGTGGTCAGGCTCTCTTCCGCCCCGCGGGCCTTAGGATCGATGAGGTGGCCAGTAGCGTCGCGGGTGATAGGTGGTGAAATGGATGCTGCGGCGAGTAGCGACCCCGGTGAGACAAGCAGCTTGCGATTGTCGATGAGCGTCCTGCCTAACTGCGCTTGGTTGGTGTCGGTGGCGGTTGGATCAATTGCATAGAGGGCGACTTGGTTCATCGTGCTTTGATCCGCTGCGCCGGTCACTGGGTCATCCAATCCGGGAGCGAGAAATGGATACGGCTCTCGGCAGTGCGTTTGCTCTGCACCGTCGAGATTGCCGGTGATTTTAGGATCGATTTTTCCCTGTAAATCTTCAACCCAATAAACATAGCGGGCGACTGTCTGACCTTTTTCATTGAGGACCGGTAGCCACGCTGCGCGGACCTTGTCGGTGTAGGGAAGCGTGGTGAAGTCTAACCATTGCTTGTCGTTCGTGCCGCTTAGCGATTCGACTGGCGGCAGTCCGAGAGCCGGGGTGGATGTCGGTTGGGCGAGGGTGCTGAAAAGAGGCACATAGCGGAAGGTGAACGCACTTCCAACGGATTTGCCACGGGCAAGAAAGAGCCGGGGAGCAGCGGTGCGTCCAGTGGTAATCGGCGCGGCGAGCGTGGATTGTAAGACGATAAATTCGTCGTTGGCGGTCTCCTGATTGAGAATGCTGCGGATGTCTTCTAGGCCAGCGCGCGCCGCGAGTTCGGCACGCTGGCGGTCCACGAAAGAACGCGTGGAACTGCGCTCAATAGTGGCGACTAGCAGTATGCCAACTGCGAGGATGAGCAGTGCGCCGGAGACGACGAGGATGGCGGGCAGAGTGAATCCCGCCGCCAAGGTTTGCCCCGTCGGTGATTTACGGACTCTCGTCATTTCCAAATTCTATCAGTGCGTTATAGATCTCGAATTCTTTGTTGCGTCCGGCTTCCGCGGGTATCCCCAACAGTCGTCCGGTGGTGCCGGCCCCATCCCAATCGGCGGAGGTTTTGAGTTTCCCAGTAAGGCTGCGACGGGCGAGGATGAGGCGGGTGTCGAGTGCTTGCGGACCGGGCTTGTCGTCCTTCTGCCAGTCGGCCCACTTGCCGGAAGCATCCCGGTATTTCGGCTGGACTTGGAAGGAAACGACGCCGAAAGCAATGGGTTCGTCGAGGTCGGACACGGCGGCGAGGAGCGTGGGAATGGTGCCGTCGCCGAGAGCCTTGAAGGTGTCCTTGCTTTCCCTGAATCCTCGCATCAGGCAGCGGACGTTCTTTCCACCGATGGACAGATCCTTGATATAGTAATTCACGGCGCAGAGGTCGCCGATGCGGCCGGATTCGCTCTGGGCTTGGGTGGGTTGGAGACTGAGGAATCCAAGCCGATCTGCGGGCCAAGTCGATGAGGATTTTTCGAACAGGTTATCCTTGTAGAATTTAGCAGCCGAGAGGTCCGAAGTGAGTTGTGTGATCACTGCGCGGGCCTCGCGCTCGGTCGCCATGCTGCCGCCGATACGCTCGTAGCTTTCGCCAGAGCTGCCAAGCAAGGTCGCTGCTAGAATCAGGATGATCGAGCCGATGGCCATCGAGAACATCAGCTCGATGAGCGAGAACCCGCGCTTGGATGGGCGGGAAAGACTCATGGGATGCGGGTGAAGAACTCGATTTTCTGGCGTTTGGTCACCGGCAAGGCTGATGGATATTCGAGGGTGATGAGCGTGCGTAGCATGGAGTCGTGCCCCGAGCTCGGTTCGGTCGTTGCTGAGTTGAGCGTGGTGAGGTAACGCACGGTCTGGCCGTTGAGTTCCTTGGTTCCCTTGTCGTAAGCAGTCTTGGAGATTTTTCCGATAGTTGCTCCCTCTGCCGAGAATGCTAGGGCCCACACTTCGCCTGCCGGCGGAAACGATTGACCGGTGGTGGTGGCGGTGAAAAATTGTGGCCGCCCTTCGCGGGACGCCTCGATCTCGCTCATACAAGTGGGGATGATCCACATGCTGCGGGTTTCCGCCTCGGACGATACTCCGCTTTTCCCAGACTCGGCGATGGCTCCGAAGACGAGTGGAATCGCGACGGCGAGCACGCCCATGGCGATCACCGTTTCTATCAACGAGGAACCATGAGTCTGCGATTTTTGAAGAACCGGTGAATTCATCAGTCGATCTGATAGGGACGTGCGGTGACGCGACCGATTTTCAAGCGGGTTTCGGAAATGACTTGTTCCGAGCCGCGGCGAGTGGGAGTCGGCTTTTTGGGCGAGCCGCGGTAGCCGCCCTCGGCGATGCGGATGGCGACGGGTGTGGATCCGATGGGGTAGGCGAGGCTGCCTCGTGAATTGAAGGCGATGACATGCACCTTAATGCTGAGGTTTTTGGTGCCGCCATAGGTGATGTTGACCTCGGGCTGATCCAGTGGGTTGGGCACTCCATTGACGCTTCCGGGGATGAGGACGATGCCGGTATGGAGAGTTTGCCAACGGCTTGTGAGCATGGCTTTGAGCGCGGACGGAGTCGTCTCCAGATCTGGCCAAGTGTCCACCGTGAAAATTCCAATCTGACATTTCTCGTCGGTTGAGGGTAAATCCCCGGGCTCGGCAATCGCCAAGACGACATGGGATCGCGAGGTGATGGCTTTGGTTCGGGCTTGCTCGATCATGGCACTGAGCATGTCTGCACCGGCTTTACGAGACGGGATGCCGGTGCCGCTCATGACACTGACCCCGGCGGTGATCAAGGTCGCCAAGATGGCAACGACCGCGACCATTTCGATGAGGGAAAAGGCGGATTGATGTCGCGAGGGCCAGGTTTTACCGAGAGAAATCACATGCAGGGGAGATTTTCGTGGAGCGAATTGTCGCAAGGAACGTGGTAACAGGAAGTGAACACGCCTAACGGCAAAGATCGATTCCCAGTTGCAATACCGGGAGAGTGACAGAAGTGACTCAACCGACTAATGGATTCACGGGTAGACGTCAAGATGCGTCGTCATCCGAGCGCACATCATACCAAAACTTGTCCGCAGTTTTGCGGTCGTTTCCTTGGAATACCCGACGGACAAAAGCGGGGTTTCTAAAGAGATACCAGTCACCGAATTGATCAAATTTCCGGCACGAGGTGATCAACGGAGTAATCACAAGCGTGCCCCATGAGCGTCCTGACTTGCGGCCATGTTTTTTCAGGCGCTGGGCGAAATCCACATCTTCGACCGAGACGAAGCGTGCATCGAACCCGCCGATTTCGTCGAAATCCCGTTTCAGGAACCAGAATAGCCCGAAGCTCACTCCAGAGAAGGCAAGATAGGGGAGAATCGAAATCGCGCTGGCGACGATCCCCACAGACCAGCGTTCCGGAATGACCATTGCGCCGCCGCCGACGATTTTTCCTGAGTCGAGACGCTGGAGAATTTTTACGAAACTCTCGGGATGCATCCGACTGTCTGCATCGCAGGTGACGATGATCTTTCCGGTAGCGACAGCGATGCCGGCATTGCGGATCAGCGAAAGGTTTTTGGCATCTTCGCGGACGATTCGGCAGCCATGTCGCCGGGCGATTTGCTCAGTGTCGTCGGTGCAGCGGTTGAGGATGACGATGATCTCGATGGCGGAATCGATACGACTGGCGGCTTTCTGGGCTGCCTCCAAGCAGGCTGGCAGAAAAGCGGATTCATTGTGCGTTGGGATGATGAGTGAAATGTCTGCATTCACTGGGCTTGATCTTCTTTTTTCGGCTCTGGGCGTCGGCCACTGCCGAGAATCCCATCGAGAATCCCGCTGACTTCGCGGATGGTCTTGCTGCTTTCTTCGATGATTTTCACGCCTTTTTCGACAGCTTTGGGTGAAGGTTCTCCGAGCAAGGAGTGCGTGAATTTGATCGCCTTTTCTCCTGTCTCCGGGAGGCTGTCGAACATCCGCGCGCCGGCTGCGGCGATCAAACGGTGGCTGATATCCTCCTTGGGGTGATCCAAGGTGCCGGTAACTCGCAAGGTGGTCCACAGCAGCCCGCGCTCGCCTGGGGCAAAAACGTCAGTCTCTGCGCCGGGAATGGTCGAAAGAGTTCCGGGTGCGAGCCCCAACCGGAATGTGCCATCTAACTCTTCCCCGCGGATGGCGATATTTCCCTCAACTCGCATCAAGCCTTCACTCGCTAACACGAGATTGGTGAGTCTTAATTCACCGGTTTTCCAATTCCAGTCGGTATGCGCTTCGCTCAATGAGAGCACTCGGAAGCGTCGGGTATCGGCATAAGCGGCGAGCATGTCGAGCACGGGCAAGGCGGTCATCATGCCATTTTGGATCGTGAGTTTACCGCGGACCTGTGGCGTGCCGGTTTGGTTCTCTGAGACGAAAGTGGAGGCTACATCGCCGGTGAGTCGTTTCGACCAATCCGCACTCAGGAGGTCATCGCACTTCAATCCAGAGACGTCGCCTTCGGCTGAAAATTGCTTGGATTTCAGATCATACTCGCCGCTCCCTTGAATCCTGCCATTTTCCCACGCTTTGATCGTCGCGTCCGTCAGAAATAGCTGGTTGTCCTGATGGCGGAGTTTGGCGTGATCCAGACGAAGCTCTGAAATGAATCCGAATGGCAGGCGAATCGATCCTCCTTGCACATCAAGTCGGTGGGCGTCTTTGGCCCCGGCTCGTTCGACGCGGACGCTCATCCCGCTGGCGACGAGCAAGCCTTGATCCAGAATCACCTTGGCTGCTAGCTCCCGCACCTCGAGTCCCAGCAATTCCGCTTCGCTTGGAAACCAACGGGGGCGATTCTTTGATTTTTGGCTGATAGGTTGGGCTGTATTCGGTGGAGGGGAGGTGATCGGTTTCCTGAGATCCACCGAGACGTCGAGCCGCCGCAGGCTTGAGCCGCGAATCTCCCAGACCCCGCGGGTCACGCCAGCAATACCGATTTCCGTGTGCAGGCCATCTGCCCGCACGGCAGTAACCGCGCCTTCGCCCTTTGCCTCAAAGAATTCTGTATCTACTGCCAAGCCTTCCCAGCGGAAGGGCGCGAACTCGCCGCTCACACCGGCCATGGTGCTGGCTTCCGCAGATAGAAACTTCCGGAAGGCATCGCTGTGCAGGTAGCTCCGCAAGACCCCATAGCCAATCCCCAAGCCGAGGATGGATAGAATGAGCAACCCGACGGCTGCCTTGCCCAGCCAGCGGGTTTCTCCTGAAGCACTGCGTTTTCTTGATCGGCGACTCATCATTAAAATCCTAGCCCATGCACCTGACTCCGCAAGCTTGCGAAAACAGCATGGGCAAATCGCCCGATTCGTGATTCTTCTTTGTCAATCCTACCATAAAACGCCGCCTTCTCGGGATGCAAAAAGCAATCAGCAGGTTCTTCGCATTTATACTTGGGCTGAGGTGAAAGCCGGATCCTGATAACGGTCGGGAAATCCAGGTTATTCCTTACTTTCCACGGAGCAGATTCCGTGAACTCCAGAGATAGTTCCAGCCGGAGATCACGGTGAGTGCGACAGCGGTCCAGAGAAAGATCGGTTGCAGCCAACCACCTTCCCAAGACGGGCGAGCAAGATTTCCCAGCCACTCGAGAATCGGGATCTCTTTCTTCGCGTGCGAAGCCGTTAGCCAAATCAGACCGGTGATTAAGTAGGATAACTGAAAGGTGGTTTTCCATTTCCCCAAATTGTCCGCTGCGAGCACTTGGCCGGCTTCGATGGCGATCTGCCGGAGACCGGTGACCAAGAATTCACGGCCGATGATCAACGCAGTGACCCACACCGGGCAGAGTTTCTGTTCGGTAAAAAAAACGAATGCCGCACTCACTAAGATCTTATCTGCCAGTGGGTCCATCAGTTTTCCCAGCGGCGTGACGAGACCCATTTTACGCGCCAGCCAACCGTCGACGAAATCACTCACCGCTGCGATCACGAACAAGGCCAAGCCAGTGCCGTAGCCGGTCAAGGAGCGCTGAGATACCGCTAGAACGAAGGCGGCAGTCATGATAAGCCGGGAAAAGGTGATCGCATTTGGTAGATTCACCCGCGCAATGTGTGAAATGAATCGGCCGATGGCAACAAGGGGTTGCGCGAAAGCTCCAATGCGTTTAAATCGCGCTCTGCCGCGATATCGGCAATTTATTATGAGCAATAGCGATTTCGGACTCATTGGTCTGGCCGTCATGGGCCAGAATCTCGTTCTCAACGTGGAATCCCGCGGATTCCAGGTCTCGGTTTATAACCGCACCACTTCCGTCACCGACGAATTTGTCGCGAAGCATCCGGACAAGAAACTCGTCGGCGCACAGTCGCTGGAGAGTTTTGTGCAATCGTTAGCGTCTCCTCGCAAAGTGATGATCATGGTCAAAGCGGGAGGTCCGGTGGATGCCGTGATCGAGTCGCTGATACCACTGCTCGACCAAGGTGACATCATCATCGACGGCGGGAATTCACTCTACACGGACACCGAGCGCCGCGATAAATGGCTGGGTGATCTCGGATTCCGCTTCATCGGTGCTGGCGTTTCCGGCGGGGAAGAAGGTGCGCGCAAAGGCCCGTCGATCATGCCCGGCGGCCCGGCCTCGACGTGGGAGGTGATGAAGCCGATTTTCGAATCCATCGCAGCGACGGCCGAGGGTGAACCCTGTGTTTTTCACATCGGCCCCGGCGGTGCCGGCCACTATGTGAAGATGATCCACAATGGAATCGAATACGGCGATATGCAGTTGATCTGTGAGGCTTATAACATTTTCAAAGCGGCTGGATTCGACGCGGACGATTTGGCGGAAGTCTTCACGCAATGGAACGAAGGTGATCTCGAAAGTTACCTGATTCAAATCACTGCCGAAATTTTCAAACAGAAAGATCCGGAGACCAAGAAAGCCCTCGTCGATCTCATCCTCGACACGGCGGGTCAAAAAGGCACCGGCAAGTGGACACTGATCAACGCCATCGAAAACGCAGTGGTCGTCTCCACCATCAATGCCGCCGTCGAAGCTCGGATTCTTTCTTCGATGAAGGACAAACGCGTCGCTGCTAGCAAAATTCTCGAAGGGCCGAAGCCCAAGATCGACGTGAAGAAAAAGAAGCTCATCAAGAAAGTCCACGACGCGCTCTTCGCCTCCAAGATCATTTCCTACGCTCAAGGACTCGACCTCATCACCGCCATGGGTGCGGAAAAGGGCTGGGAACTCGACCTCTCAAAGATCGCCGCCATCTGGCGGGGTGGCTGTATCATCCGCGCGCGCTTTCTCAACGACATCACCGAGGCTTATCGCACCAATCCGAAGTTAGAGAATCTGATGCTCGCGCCGTTTTTCACCGATCTGCTCAACGAGTTCCAAGAAAACTGGCGCGAGGTGGTATCCATCGCCACGCTCACCGGGATTCCGGTGCCAGCCTTCAGTGCATCGCTTGGATACTATGATAGCTACCGCAGCGCCGTGCTTCCCGCGAACTTGCTGCAAGCCCAGCGTGACTTCTTCGGGGCTCACACCTACGAGCGCACTGACAAGCCACGTGGTGAAATGTTTCACACCGACTGGCCAGAGGTCATCGGCTGAGGGGGCATGGCGGGTGGAGATAATCGAGAATGGTGGCTGGAACTTCTCGCCTCAGGTTGATGTCGTGACGCAGAATGATATCATTCAAATTCCCAGACGAATTGAATGAGACACAACACTGGAGTTTTCCGGAGTTAGGGCTGAAATCAGTTTGCCGGATCGGCGAAGTCTGGACGTAGTTTGGAGCAAATTTCGATGAGGAAAATTAAGCGGTGACTCCTAGACGTTGAAGCGGAATTCGACGACATCGCCGTCTTTAACGACGTATTGTTTGCCTTCGATTCGGACTTTCCCTGCGACTTTGGCGGCGGACATGCTGCCGGCGGCGACGAGGTCGTCGTAGTGGACGATTTCTGCGGCGATGAAACCGCGTTCAAAATCCGTGTGAATGACTCCAGCGGCGGCAGGAGCCTTGTCACCAGCGATGATCGTCCAGGCGCGGGTTTCTTGGACGCCGGTGGTGAGGTAGGTGCGCAGGCCGAGCAGGTGATAGACAGCGCGGATGAGGGCCGAGACGCCGGAATCAGTCACGCCCATTTCGGCTAGAAATTCATTCGCTTCCTCGACGGGCATTTCGCTGAGTTCTTCCTCAATGCGGGCGGAGATGACGACGGCCTCGGAGCCGCTGTGCTCGGCGGCGAACTTGCGAACGCGCGCGACCTGGGCGTGGGATTCTGGATTCTCAATGGCCCCGGCGAGTTCATCTTCAGCGACGTTGCAGGCATAGATGGTTTTTTTGGAAGAAAGCAGGAAAAATTCCTTCACGATCGCCTTGTCGTCATCGCTGAATTCGATGGTGAGGGCCGGGTTTCCCTGATCGAGGTGGGGCATGATGATGTCGATGAGTTCGACTTCCTTCTTCGCTTCCTTGTCGCCGCCCTTGGCCTTTTTCTCGCGGGAGTGGCGGCGTTTTTCGAGCGAAGCCATGTCGGCGAGGATCAGCTCGGAGTTGATGATTTCAATATCGCGGAGAGGATCGACGGAGCCGAGCTCGTGGATGATGTCGTCATTTTCAAAACAACGGACGACTTGCACGATGGCGTCGGTTTCGCGGATGTTGGCGAGGAATTGGTTACCCAGGCCGGCGCCTTCGGAGGCTCCTTTGACGAGGCCGGCGATATCGACGATCTCGATGGCGGTAGGGACGAGTTTGTGCGAACCTGAGATCTTCGAGAGCACGACGAGGCGTGGATCGGGCACACTGACGATGCCGACATTCGGATCGATGGTGCAGAATGGATAATTGGCCGCCTCCGCCTTGCGGGTGCGGGTCACAGCATTGAAGAGTGTCGATTTACCGACATTGGGTAGTCCTACGATTCCGGCCTTGAGCATTGCGGGCGGAGGGTGGGGGAGAGGCGGGCGAGAGGACGAGAAAAAAGTTTCTCAGGTATTTTTCGAGTAAGTCCTAGTCTTGCGGAAATTCAATCCTTGTTGAATATGCGGCATTGCGCAGGCTGGTTTTTGTAGAGAGACTTTTCCGGTGGGTGAGACGTTGATATGACAGCCTTTTTATTCAGTTGTGACTATGCGACCTGTGCGGTGCCTGAGGCATATCGTGAATTGTTCCGGGGGTCGGAGGACGAAGTGACATCCACCACGGGCTGGGAGCCTGGAGCATTGAATTTGGCACAGGGTTTTGCGATGAAGTTCCGGACGCCGCTGGTCCATGCGGATGTCACGCGATTGTTGATCGATTTTCAAAAGGACGGTGAGGATCGATGGAGTCGATTTTCGCTCCAGCTTCCTGAAGCGACTCGGCTTAAATTGGTGGATCGGCATGAGCGGCCCTATCGGACACAGCTCAAGCAGCGCATCGCCGAAGACTTGCGGCGTCACACGGCGCTCTTGCATGTGATGATTCACACGGACCCGACTACGAATGGATTGGTGCTCTTGGAGACGCCGGTCGGGGCGGAGTTAGCGGAGAAATTCTCAAACGCCTGGCGCGCGCGCTTGGTCGCGGCTGAACTGGATGTGCGGCAGGTCAAGGCGGTGGCGATTCATCCTTTGGGTATTTCCTTGAGCGAGGCATTTCCTGCAAGCCAGTATGCGCAAGTGAAGTTATCGGTCTCGCAGACATTCTTCCTGGAAGGCCGCCCTTGGCGCTGGGAAACCGTAAAAAAATTACTGCTCGAGTCGCTCACGGCTGTGGGCAACGAGGTGGTGATCAGCGCCCCAGAATCCCCTTAGACTGTTCGAGGCTGAGCGAGCGTTGTTCTTTCCAATCGATGATATCAGGCTGTTTGAAGGTTTTGCGACGGCTTTCAATGGCATCGCTTGATCCCTTCTTGATCGGATCGTTTTCGGCTTCACGAGCGGCGTTGGTCGCGTAGGTCTCGGTCTGGTAGGGTCCAGAGATTCTGGCCTTATTTTTGGCCTCGGGAGCCTTTTTACCTTGGAGTGAAGAGCTCTGTTGGAAACGGCTGCCATCGGTATTTCCGCTGTAAGTCTGGCGGTCATATTCCTTGTTACCCCACCAAGATTGTTTGGCGAAGTTGCCAGTCTTGTATTCAGATTTCTTATAGCTTTTCTTCGCGTCGTAGGTGGAGCCTTGGCTCTCGTAAGGGCTGCGACGGTCATTTTCAATCTTCCAGTTTCCCTCGGAGTCTTGTTTGAATCCGTTCTTTTCATTGATGCGCTCACTCAGGGGTTTGCGAGCAGGCGTGGAGGCGGCTTCTTCTTTTTTACTGGCATCTGAGGCGCAGGAGAGCAGCAGAAGAGCTGGAATCAGCATGGTGAAGTGATAGGTTTTCACGGTTGGGCGAGGCGTTGTTCGAGCGTTGGATCGGGCACCGCGCCGCGCTCGAGAGCTTGCTGATAGTAGTTTTTTGCGGCTTCGAGACGTTTGCTGCGGGAGCAAATAAGAGCGAGGTTGTAATAAGGATCACTGGGAAGTGGATCGGCGCTGATCGAGGCTTTGTAATGCGATTCCGCCTCGGCCTTGCGCCCCAGACGATAGTAGATGGTAGCTAACAGCAATTGGCTTTTGGCATCTTGTGGCGCGAGGTCAACAGAGCGTTTGACATTTTTCTCTGCGGAAGCCAGATCGCCAAGAGTCATGAAGGAGTAGCCGAGCATTCGGAAGGCGTAGGGGTTGTTTGCATCGAGTTCGACGGCGCGTTGGAAGGTGTCAATGGCGGCGGCGGGATCTTGCAGCTTGAGATTGACGACTCCGAGTTTGCAAAGTGCTGGAATGTGACCGGGGTGTTGCTCGACGATCATTTGGAAAAGTTCACGAGTGGGGAGGAAGCGCCCGGCGGTGAAGGATTTCTCGGCGGTGCGCTCGAAGACTGCGATGTCGCGATTCAGCTCGGAGGTATTCCGACCAACGGTGGCGCGGTCTTGGGCGAAGGGAGAAATGAATTCACCATCCACCTCCTTATCGGCGAGGATGCGCTGTTCATCGGGCGAAAGTTGGATTTCTTGTCCTTCAAACAGGGTGATGGCCTGGGCGATGCGCTCGTCCTTGGAACCCATGTCTTTGACGGCTTCGATCAGCAGATCGCGCGCTTGGCGGCGGCGTTCTTGGACCCGTAGCTGCCGCTGGATGATGTCTCGAAGGACGGCGACTTCAGCAGGGTCTGTCGAAACCTTGCCACTGGAAAGGGCCGATTCTTCGCCTTGGAGACGTTTCTCCAAATCCGCGAGACGCTTATCTTGGTCACGGCGTTCTTGGTGGAGTTTGTTGATTTGGGACTTTGCAATAGCGAGGTCACGGAGGGCATCGATGATGTCGTCCTTGGCGCTGTTATTATCCACGTTGAGGCGCTCGACTTTTTCGTTCGCTTCGCGGAGGTTTTTAGCGAGTCCCATATTCTGTTGGATCAGATCTTGGATCCGACCATCCTCGTTGAGCTTGAGAAGATTGCTCATTTGGTCGCGCTCTTGGAGCAGGGAATCCCGCTCGTTGCGGAGCTGGGAAAATGCGTCTTTACTTTCTTGGAGTTCGTTGATGAGTCCGGCGATACGCTCATTCGCTTTGCCGAGTTCATCATTCTTCTGGGTAAGTTCCTTTTCGAGCGCTTGCAGCTGCGCCCGTTGTCCTGACACGACCGCGTTGGCGACGTTTCGTTCCGCTTTTAGATCCCTATCGAGATCGGCGCGTTTTTGCTGCATCACTTTCAAATCTGCCTCGAGGGTGGCGGTTCGGGAAAGCGCGTCGGTGTGGGCGCTGCGACTTTGGGTGAGAGCCATGGCCATGGCTTCGCGCTCTTGCTCAAGTCCTGTGATCCGCTGGTTCAGGGTATTCACTTCATTCTCCATGGGATTCGTCGCGAGCCGTGAGCGTAGGGACTTTACGTCATTCTCGGCGGCGTTTAGTTGAGATTGAAGGGTGCTGCGTTGGCGGGCGGCGTCGCTGGAATTGGAGGAACTTTGGGGGCTTTGGGAAAGCTTTTGGAGTCGTTTGACCTCGGCTTCTGCGTCGGCAAGGCGACGTGCGGCGAGCGGTTCGACTTCGAGAATTCCGGGGCTGAGCGGCATCACGCCTTGCGCCGGATCAATCAAAGTCCCTGAGTTTTTGACTCCGCCTTCAAGTTCGGCCACGACGTTGCGGTTCTTGCGGCGTTGCTCTTCAGCTTTCGGGTAGAGCCGAGCTTCAGCCTCGGCATTCTGAGCGCTACGGCCGGCGACCATTTCAGGTTTCCAGTCTGGGTAGTAGCGGCGAACGGTTTCAAATAATTTACGGGCTTTTCCCAATTTATCTGCCGCTGCAACGTAGTCTTGACTCGCTTCGAGTTCCTCAGCTTTACGGATGGCAAGATAGCCTTGGAAATAGACGTCGGACGGATCGAATTGTGCCGGAGCAAGTGGCGCTGGCGTCTGTGCCACTGCCGACGATACGGCACAGAACGAGCAGACTGAGCAGGCCAGTCGAGCGATGGGCAGGCGCAGAGTTTTTGCGATCCGGTCGAACATTGGTTGCGCACCCTAGTGGCGAGTGGACGGGGGGGCAAGCGAGATTCCCAGTTGGCTCAATCGTTGCTCAGGTCTTTTTTGAAAAATCGAAGTGCATGCCAAAGCGTCCAAAGGATTGCGCCCAACAGCCACGACCACGCCGCGTATTCGTAGTGGGAAATCATGATTTTCGGCAGGAAGCACGCTGATGCCCGGGTAATCGCCGCGAGGACGGCGGCGAAGACGATGCCGCGAGCGATCCAAGAGCATTTTGCAATGGCAACAGGCGGGGAAACTCATGGAGATTTAACAGAAAGCATCTTTTCCCCCGACGCTGCGACGAAGGGTTGAGGCGGTATTGAGGTTGAGTTATATGGTGGTGTTTTTGTTTTTCAGTTGGGTGGGTTGAAACTGGGAATGGCGGGTAGCGGATTGCGGAAGCTTGCATAGCGTTCCTTCTGCTCAGGCGTGAGTCGTGCTGGATCGAATCGCGGATCCGGCACTCTGTGAATCTTGCTGTAAATCACGTTTGCCATATCCTCTGCGCAACGGACAATATGACTGGCCCTCTCGCCGAAAAAAAGTTCGGTGACCGCAGCGCGGAACAGTTCGAGCCACCGCTCGAACATGGGCCAATCAAGATCGGTGAGCGAAAGAAGATTCGCATGGGCCGCGATTAGATTGCCGCGGAAGGTTCCAGCGCGGAAAATAACGGAATCCCAGAAATCGTAAAGCTTTGGCAAATGGCTCTCCCAGTTCACTTTGGCGACATGGTCGAACACATTTCCCAGTCCTTCGTCGGCACGGACTTTGGCATAGAAGCAATCCACCAAACGAACGAGATCGGGGCGCCCCGTGATGTCGGAGAGATAGTGTGGGTTACTGATCATTGCTGCCCCGGATGGAATCAGAGCGCCTCGATCGCGTTCATGATCCGCTTGGCGATGCGCTCGTAGTCGTCTTTGCCCTTGGCCGTCTTGAGCTCATCCGCGCTGAGCCGGATGGGCTGACCGATGGTGACAATGATGCGGATAAAGCGAATTTTTCCGGAGCCACGAGGGAGGGCATCGCGAGCACCAGAAATTCTAACTGGCTGGATGACCGCGCCGGATTTGACCGCGATGAGGCCGATGCCGGGGGCGGCAGCGCCGATGTTTCCGTCGAGCGTTCTCTCGCCTTCCGGGAAAACGAGCACGCGTTCGCCGTGCTTGAGCAGACGGATGATGGTTTTCAAGCTACCCATGTCTGGACGGTCTTGATCGACCGGGATGGCGTTCCAGCGCGGATAGAGCCATTTCCCAATTCCGACAAAGAGGGTCTTGCGGGCGAGGTAGGCCATCTCGGTTTTGTAGAGATTCCCGATGAGCGGGGGGTCGAGAAAGCTCTGGTGATTGGAGGCGATTAGGACGGGACCCTCGGTGATGAGGTTTTCCTCTCCGACGATTTTCATGCCGAAGAGCGTGCGAAATGCTGCGCCGAAGGCCATCCAGCCCAGCCAGTAAATCCAGCTCATTTGTGTGTGCTGTTTCAAATCGATGGAGCTTCTAACTCAGGCAAACCTTGTTGTTTGAGAATCTTGATCGCGGCGTTCACCGCGCTCTCGATGCTGTGGTGGGAAGTGTCTAACACGACTGCACCGTCGGCGATGATTAACGGCGCGGTGGTCCGCTCACTATCCGCCGCATCGCGCTGGGCGATGGAGTCCACTTCGCCGGCATCAGCGCGGCGACTGGCGCGGACTTCTTCGTCGGCGTCGATGTAGATCTTGAAGGGGGTTTCGGGGAAAACCACGGAGCCGATATCGCGGCCTTCCATGATGATGCTGGTGTGGTCGAGGTAGTTCCGCTGGAGCTTTACTAGCAGTTCGCGGACTTCTGGGATGGCGGAAATCGCGGAAACGTTGGCATTGATCGCCTGGCTGCGGAGTTCTTCGGCGGGATCGACACCGTCGATGGTGCAGGTGGAGGTCATGCCGATTTCTCCGCATTGGATGTCGATTCGATCTAAGAGAGCGATGACGGCAGTCTTGTCGGAGGGGGCGATGTTTTCCTGAAGGACTTTCCAGGTGACGGCGCGATACATGGCGCCGGAATTGATCATGACGAGGCCGAGGCGCTTGGCAATTTCCCGGGCGAGGGTGCTTTTGCCTGACGCAGCAGGGCCGTCGATGGCGATGGCGAAGCGTGGGGGGTGGGTTGGATCGATACTCACGCTTGGGAAAGAGTTAGAAGGGAAAAGCCGGCTGGATCGGAGCGTTCTTGAAGGATGGCGTGGAGGTGATGAGCGAATCCCGGATAGGAAGTATTCACGCAGTCAGTGTTTTGGATCACCGTTTCCCCTTCTGCAAAGAGTCCAGCGATGGCGAATGCCATGGCGATGCGGTGGTCGCCGAAGCTATCGATGGTGGCTCCGTGGAGTGGCTTCCCACCGGTGATTTCCATGCCGTCTTCGAATTCCTCGACCTCAGCACCCATCGCCCGGAGACCCTTGACGACGGTGGTGATGCGGTCGGTTTCTTTGACGCGGAGTTCCTTGGCATTGCGGATGATCGTGCGGCCTTGCGCGAGTGCTGCGGCGACGGCAATGACCGGAATTTCATCGATTAGATTTGGCACTTCGTCGATAAGGATGGTGGTGCCTGTTAGCGGTGCGCCTTGAATCTTGATGTTGCCGATGAGTTCTCCGTGCGAGCTGTGGACGGTCTCGGTCATGTGCGCGCCCATGCGGCTGAGCACCTTGAGAATCGCGGTGCGGGTGGGATTGAGGCCGACGTCTTTAATGAGTAAGTGTGATCCGGGAATCGCAGCAGCGGCGACTAACCAGAAGGCGGCGCTAGAAATGTCGCCGGGGACGGTGAAGTCGCACGCCTGTGGGATTTGGCCGCCTTTGATGGAAATTTCGTCGCCACTGCGGTCGCAGGTCACGTGGAAAGACGCGAGCATTTGCTCGGTGTGGTCGCGAGTCTCGGCGGGTTGGATGACGGTGGTGATACCTTCTGCGAAAAGTCCTGCTAGAAGCACGGCGCTTTTCACTTGGGCGCTGGCGACTGGCATGTCGTAGGTGATGGGGTTGAGCTTGGCGGCGTGGATGCGGAGGGGAGCACAGCCGGGTTTCTCGCCGAGGGTCTCGATGTTCGCTCCCATTTGTCCGAGCGGCACGGTGATCCTACCCATCGGGCGTGAGGATAATGAGGCGTCGCCGAAGAGTTCGGTGGTGAAACTCTGTCCCGCGAGGAGACCTGCTAACAGTCTCATTCCGGTGCCGGCATTTCCACAATCGATAGGCGCTGCGGGGGCGCTGAGTTTCATGGACTGGCCGTGGATGCGAAGGTTCACGGGGCCGTATCCTTCTAACTCGTGGAGCACTTCATGGCGGGCGCCGAGTGCCTGCATGGCGTTGAGTGTGTTTACGCAATCCTCACTGGGTAGGAAGTTGCGGATCGTGCAGGTGCCGTTGGACAGTCCGCCGAGGATGGCGGCACGGTGCGACATGCTTTTGTCTCCGGGGACGCTGAACTACGTGGAGTTTTGAAATGGCTTTGACTCGAAATTCCGACATGTGAATTGGCAAAATGGCTATTGAGGATGATTCAAGGGATCTCGCCGTTGTTTGGCGGTGATGAGCCATTGTCTGGCTTGTTCTTGGTTGCCACTTTCGAGGCTTGAGAGAATTTCGTGAAGATCGGCGATGGTCTCCTTGAGCGGGCCGATGAGCGCCTCACGGTTTTCCGTGACGATTTCCGCCCACATCGTGGGATTTCCTGCCGCGACGCGGGTGGTGTCGCGGAGTCCACCACCGCCGAAGCGACCTTCGCCGGGATCCTGCAAACAAACGCGGGCGGCGCTTGCGGCGATGATGTGCGGCAAGTGACTAATGCGGGCGACGAGTTCGTCGTGGATCGCCGCGCTCATCCATGAAGTGCGGCAGCCGATTGTTTTCCAAAACCTCTCGAGAGCGGCGGCTTGTTCCGTGGGTGCTGCGTTGTCGTTGGTTAGCAAGCAGGCGGCGTTTTTGAAGAGGGTGGAGGTGATCGCGGAGAGTCCGTTGCGCTCGGAGCCGGCCATCGGGTGGCTGCCGATGAAGCGGATGTCACGACCCTGCAGCAAGGGGGTGATTTTCTGATGTGGCACGCGTTTGACGCTACCGACGTCGGTGATCAAGCAGCCATCGGGCAGTCCTGCGTCCAAAGCTGCTGTCACCAATGCAGCCATCGAACCGACGGGGACCGCGAGGATGACGATGGAAGCTCCATGCACCGCTTGGGCGAGATCATTAGTAACTTCGGTGATTCCGAGGTCGCTTGCTTGCCTAACTGTTTCCGAACTGCGTGCCCAGAGTCGAACGGTAGGTGCATTTTCCAAGGCGGTGAGAGCCAAGGCCAGTGAGCCGCCGAGCAAGCCGCCGCCGAGGATGGTAATGGTGGGGAAATCGGTCTTCATGCCATAAAAAGACCGGGTCCAGTGTGCCGGACCCGGTCGGTTTTCCTAGAGAGGTTTAGCCGGGAATTTGAAAAATTAAGGAACGCGGAAGTAGCCCTTGCCGTCTCCCGTGTAAGTAGGATCTTGGACCAAAGTGCCGCTTGGGATGTCTCGAACATCGACTACTTTGCCATTGTAGGGACTCAAAACAAAGCCGTCTTTGCCTGGAACTTTCTGGGCAAATTTGTATTCAGGACGTTTTTCGACGACAGTTGGAGGCGTTGGCGTTGGCTGGCTGGAGATTCCCGGAGCTGCAGCATTGATTGGAGGCGTGCTGGTGGTGGTTGAAGTCGTGGTGGCAGATGCTTCGAGGGGCTTCTCCGCTTCTTTTTGCTTCAAAGCATCGCGTTGTTCTTGGACCTTTTGCTGTTCAGGCGTGGTCACGGATTGCTGTGCCTTTTTCTTGGTCGGCCTTTTGCCTTGGCTCTCGTCGTATGGATAGCAAGAGGCGAGAAAAACGCAGCCAAGAGAGATGAACAAATAGCTTACACGAAAATTCATATTGGTTGGGAAGATTTTGATTTGGGGAATTGATCCTGCGATGTGGAGGCGACAGATTGCTGCGCCAAATGATGATCGTCCTGCGCTCCCCGTCAAGTCAGGTCATCAATTCATCTTTAAAATCTGGTGGAGTTCTAGGGATGCTGCTGCGTGTTGACGAGGAGGCCCGGGGGTGAAATCTTCCTTCGCCATGCCAGACACTACGATTCATGCCGTCGGAAAAGTTTTGGAGAATCTCAATCCGATTCTCTACCGAGTAGCCTTGCCGAATGGGAAACCGGTTCTCGCTCATCTCTCTAAACCGCTGACTGAGACCAAAGCTGTTTTTTCAATCGACGAGCGCGTCGTGATGGAACTGACGACTTATGACTTCGATCAGGCGCGGATTCTCGGCAAGGCGTGATACAGGCAGAAATGCCTGAGTCACATTATTTTCCAATGCAGAAGCTGCTGAAAATCACACCGAGTAGATCCTCGGTATCGACCTTGCCGGGGATTTCTCCCAAAGCATCTAGGGCTTCCCGGAGATCGATGGCCGCGAGCTCGGTGTCGCTGGACATGTCATCGAGCGTGGCCAGAGCGGCGAGCAGTGAAGTGCGTGCGAGTTGAAGGCTCGCTTGATGGCGGGCATTGATGGCCACGGCGTGTTCTCCCCAGTCCGCTTCGTTAAAATGGAGCGAATCGCGGATGGTATCTGAAAGTGCATCGAATCCCTCACCACTGGCACAGGAGAGTCGCACAGCGTCGATGCCGTGCCAGGAGGGGTGCTCTCCCAGATCAGTTTTATTAAGCACTTGGAGTCGCTTGGCTGTGGTGGACGGTAGCACAGCGTCGCTGGGCCGTGGTTTACTGGAGTCCGCGATTTCTAATAACAAGTCGGCAGTTTCGATTTGCCTAACGGTTCTCTGGATTCCTTCTGCTTCGATTTTGTCGGATGCCTCTCTGACTCCAGCAGTATCGACCAAGCGGAGGGGGATTCCTTGTAGGTTGACCACTTCCTCAATGGTGTCGCGAGTAGTACCGGCGATCTCGCTAACGATCGCCCGGTCGAATCCTAGCAGCCGATTGAGCAGGCTGGATTTTCCGACGTTAGGCTCGCCAAAGATCACCGTCCGCACCCCTTCGCGCAAGATTCGTCCTTGGTCAGCGGTGGAGAGCAGGGAGTCCACCACCGTGAGGACTGAGTGGACCCGTCCGCGTAACATTGCGCCTGTTTGTGGATCAATGTCTTCTTCGGGGAAATCAATCCACGCTTCCAAGTGGGCGAGAGTTTCCAGCAGTTGATCGCGTGCCGCAGTGGTGCGTTTTCCGAGGGTGCCTTCAAGCTGGCTGCGGGCGGCACGCAATGAGAGTCGAGTCTGAGCGGAGATGAGGTCCATGACTCCCTCGGCTTGCGTGAGGTCGAGTTTGCCATTGAGAAATGCCCGCTGGGTGAATTCGCCAGGGCCGGCATTGATGGCTCCACAGGCGAGAAAACGCGCTAAGATCTCCCGGGTGACTAGAATTCCACCATGACCGGTGAATTCGACAGAATCTTCACCGGTATAACTATGGGGAGCACGGAAAACGGTCATCAGTCCGTCGTCTAAGACTTGACCGTTAGCCTCTACAATTCGGCAGTAACGTACGGTGCGAGGTGCTTGTGATGATGCCATTCCCTCAGTTGCTAGATCAGCAACGGGAATCGCTTGAGGCCCTGAAATTCGCAGCATCGAGACGGCTCCCACGCCCATCGGGCTGGCGATCGCCGCGATGGTCGTGCGAGACGGAGTCGAGGATTCGTCTAGCGGAAGAGTCACTTGTTGGATGCCGTAGCAGGTGTTTCCTGACCGCCGAGTCCGAGGAATTCCCAGCAAATGAAACGGCTAATTTCTAACTCGGGAGCTGCTGGCTCGCCGGTCCATTTCAGCTCTAGGGTCGCAGTGCGAGTGATCGGCCGATTCTCCTTGGTGCCACGCCAGTTGATGAGTGATAGAGATCTGCCCATTTCGGAATCGATTTTCACATTGATCCGGGCGGTATCGCCGGTGTTCGCCGGATCAGCGATCCGATAGGCGCGGGTGCCGGCAACGGCACGGCCTTTTTCCGGGACATCCTCGACGATGAAAACACGGAAGACCCCACTTTGGCCGACTTCGGGCAATTCCACGAAAGTCTGAAGAGTTCGATACTTGGTTTGGGCGAAGATTTCCCAATCGAGCTTGAGACCGGCGGATGTTTTCTTAAAAAAGGCATGTACTCGCAAAGGCTCCATCGCGAAGTTCCCCACTCGCGCGAGCGTGCTGAGTAAAAGATCGGCCTCATCCACGCCGTATTGCACTTCGAGACTGGCGAGAGGCCGGAAGAACTCCTTCATCTCAAACTGCGGTGGTTGGTCATAAGTCATCATGAATAGGCCGCGTTTCCGATCATCTTGAGACAGTTCATAGACAGAAAATGCCTCAGCTGGCGTGTCGGAATCCACGATCACACTGCCACCGTAGAAATCTTCAATTTTTGAGGAGAGCTCGCTGCCCTTGAGAATGAATGGGGTTTTATTCTCGGTATCCGTGGCTGCCATGTAACCTCGCAATAGTTGATAAGCCTCCTTTTGCCAACCGATCCGAATGTAGTTCGCCTCACTCACCTTGGGGTCAATGACAGGGGCTTTTGGCATTGGGAGTTCGGCGCGAGTGCCCATTTCCTTGGATGCAAAAATGACGATGCCTCCGATCGCAATTCCCAGCAGGAGAATGATCAATAAAATGGGAATCAATCCGCTGCGGTGAGGCTTTCTAGCAGGGGTAGGTTTGGCCTTTTCAGTCTCCGTGGGGGCGGGAAGTTTTGCGGGTGGTGGGAGAGCTTCCTGGGCTAGAGCGATCGGAGTTTGGGGGAGTTCTTGATAGGGTGGCGGCAGGTGAACGACTGGCGGCAGAGCAGCGGGTGGCGACACAACCGGCTCCGGCAGAGTGAGTTCGGGAGGAGTTGCGACGATGGGGGTGGGCTCAAGCACCGGGGGGGCGATCTCAATCTCGGCACGCGACGGCGCAGGAGGCTGATTCTCAGGTGAAGTGATGACTCCGGCGCAGTGAGGGCATGGCCCTGTCGTCGGGGGTAACTCCAAAGGAATCTGAATCTTCCCATCGCAGTGCTTACAACAGAACTCTCTTAGATGGGCTGGAATTATTGAATCTGACATGACGACATTTCGCTTCGCGGAAAAGTTAGGAAATCAAAAGTGATCTGTCAAATCCAGCCCGGGCAACTTCAAACCGCTGCGGTGGAGGCCAACACGGAGTCCAAGACTTCCAGACAGCGCAAGTTTTGCTGCTCCGTCCCAATTGAAATCCGGACCCAGTCGGGAAGTTTGTAGCTGCTCATCGCGCGGACGATCACTCCTTGTTTGAGCATGTCGCGGAAGACGCGGTCGCCATCGCCGGTTCTGATGAGTAAAAAATTTGCGAAGCTTGGGATAAATTCTAACCTGCGGGCTGCGAGTTCTTTTTCGTAATAGGCCATTCCCGCTCGATTGACGGCCCGGGTTTTGGCGATGTGGTCTGCGTCAGCCAACGCGGCGAGGGCTCCGGCTTGGGCGATGGAGTTGACGTTAAAGGGTTGGCGTGCTTTTTGAAGCAGGGTGGTGACGTTTTTCGAGGCAAGTCCGTAGCCTACTCGAAGCGCGGCGAGGCCGTGAATTTTTGAAAAGGTCCTCAGGACGCAGACATTTCGCCCCTCGCGGACATACTTGAGTGTGTCCGGCGGAGTATCAGGAAATTCATAATACGCTTCATCGAAGACCACGATCACATGCTCGGGAACCTTAGCCATGAAGCGATCAATCGCGGTCTGATCGACCATGGTGCCTGTCGGGTTGTTCGGATTGGCGATGAAGACGAGGCGGGTTTTCTCGGTAATGGCGGCTGCCATCGCATCGAGGTCGTGAATGAAGCCGGGATCCGGGACTTCGACATATTTCGCGCCGAAAAGCGTGGCCATGAGTTTATAGACTACGAAGGCGTGTTTGGCGGCGATGAGCTCGGCATCGCGGTTGAGGAAGGTGTGGCACAAGAGTTCGATGATTTCATTCGAGCCGTTACCCAGCACCACGTTCGCGAGATCCAAGTCGAAGGATTCTGCGATGGCGGAGCGCAGACGATAGCCGCCGCCGTCTGGATAGATGTGGGAATCCTCGAGGGCCTCGCGCATGGCGATCTTCGCCAAGGGCGAGGGGCCGAGCGGGTTTTCATTCGAGGCGACTTTGACGATTTGAGATGGGTCTAGCCCGAGCTCGCGGGCGGTCTCATCAATCGG
>JANPAU010000289.1:0-3633 GCA_031430055.1 Akkermansiaceae bacterium
GGACGACGAGAGTGTCGGCGGTCGGTTCCGTGGGTTTCGCGAGGCTGTTGCGGGCGAAGCGGACTTCGGCAATGTCTTCTAACTTAAATTTGAACTGACCATATCGTCCTTCAAGAGAAATGTTCCCATCCTGCATAGTTCCCACTTTGCCAGAGAAGCGATCGGTTCCATTGGTGAGAAGAACGATGTCCTGGTCATCCACTTGCAAGCTGCGGGCAGAGTCCGGCATTCCGTTCCATTCTGCGACGACGATGTCGGAAATTCTCACCGGTGAGTCTTCGGTCTGCACGACGAAGCCGAAGCCTGCACCTTTTCCTGCGTAGCGAGACAGTTCCTGTGGGTCGGAGCCGCCTTCGCTCCAATTGACGACGAATTCGTCATTGATAAAAATCGAGATTTCACCGGTGAGACGGTTGCTGCGAATTTCCATACGCGCCTTGCCGGTATCACCCAGGCGGATGGCATTGCCGTTGATCTGGACGCGTTCGACCACAGGACTTCCATCTTCATTGATCGATGTGCGAAACAACATCAAGTGAGTGGAAAAAATCTGGATGACATAACTGTTTCCAAACAGCACCGGTAGCGCGGTGGAGTCACCGGGGGCAAATCCTTGTGGCTTGCGTGGTTGCAGTTTGTCGGGGTTCTTGTCCTCGTCATCCTGCGGTTTGGATTTGGCGAAGTCCGAGTGAAATCCAATCGCGATCGAGAGGCGGTTCTTCCATGCGAGGTCGAAGCGAAGGATCGCGCGGTCAGGCATCGCATCTTCCTTGAGGAGGGCTGTCCCTGCGAGCCGGTTTACCCAATACCAAGCGGAGCCAGAGAATGACCAGAACCCGGGTTGATCCTTGTTAGGCTTGGTTTCCTTTTCTGGCTTGGCGGAGTCCGGGGCCGGCGGTGGCATGCCATCGGGGAACGATGCATTGGCCATTTTCCAATCATCAGCGGCGAAGGGGCCATGATAGCGGAGTCGCCCACCGAGCGGATTGGGCGCGAGCATGGCGACTTGCTCACGTGGAATCCGAATCGATCCGGCGTAGAGTGTCTCGACGGTAACAGTTTCTGAATCGATGTCCGTGATGGTTCCGGGGATGTTGTCTCCGTTGACCATCGCAAGATTGGAAAATGAGGTGAGAGCCTTCAGAGGCTTGCCGCCTCTTAGCACGACGTGGCGCAGTTGGGCGGGTTTAAATTCGACGGGAGCGCCGAGGTCATCCCGCTGCCAGATGACTTGCGAGCCGTCCTTGATGCCTTGGAAAGTTCCGTGCAGTTGATCCCCGTTCGTAAAGCGCAGGAGGTCCGGCGATTCGGCTGCTGCCAAAACCATCACTCCAGATATCCAGGGGATTGCTAGACTACGGATCATTTTTCGTAAATGGGTAGGAATCGATAATTGAGCGCGAGTGATAGAAGTGCGCTGGCGGTGTTGAAAGATGTCCCTTGATTCCCGGGGAATGAGCCGTCGGGTGACTGGATGGTGGAAAGATAGCGAATGTTCCGAGTGTTCCATTCCTTCCATGTCGCTTCGTCCGCGTGGAAAAGCGCTTGGGACATGTAGTATTCGTAGTAGAAAGGGTAGTAACGATCTCGGTAGTCGAGGTTCTTTTTTAGATAGGCGAGACTTGCTTGATAGCCTTTTGAATCTCGTTCCTTGGCCAAGGAAAGGCAGAGCGAGCCGATGGCGGTGAGTGTCGGCTTGCCGCCGGATGCGGAAGTATAGCCGTAGTCACCATCCCGGTCGCGGCAGGTGGCTAGATAGGCGAGGCCTTTTTTGATCGATTCGTCCGGCACGGCGATGCCTGCGTTTCGGGCGGCGAAAAGCGTCACCAATTGGCAACCGGTGACAGTGGTATCCGCATCTCGACTTTCCGGGGTGTATCGCCATGCGCCGAAGCGGTTTTTCTTCTGCGAGCTGACAATCAACTCAATGGCTTTCTTGAGGGCGGGGGCGAGCCTTGGATCATCGAGCACGCCGTAGGATTCTGCGAGCGCCTTGGTGGCGAAGGCGTGATTGTACATGCTAGAGCCGATGTAACCGTTCTTCTCGTTTTGCTGGGAGAGAATGAAGTCGATGCCTTGGCGAATGTTTTTCGAGTAAGTGCCGTGGTTAGGATCCTCGCCATGGGCGAGGAAAGCGGCGACGCAGAGTCCGACCACACCGGGTTCGCTGCCTACGCTGTCGTTCCAGTTGCCTTTTTCGCTTTGGGACTTCGCCAAGTATTTGAGTCCACGCTCGTAGATCATTTCTGCCTGCGCAGGGATCGCGTCGTCTTGGCGGATTTGGAGGTCTTGTGCCTGAGCGCTGGGTAAGAGGTTGCCTAACACAACCAGCGAGTAAGTCAATGAAGTCGGGACTAGCAGAGAAATTTTCATGGGGGTTATTTCACCTTTTGTTCGGCACCGCGGTTGTAGGCGTCCATGGCTTTTCGGAATTCTTCGGGTAGGACTTGGCCTGCGGTGCCGCTGGCTTTGGGGACGCGGCGAGCTTCGCTTTTTCCACTGGTTTGGCCACCACCGGCTTCGTTGGCTTGATCGGATAGGCCCGTTGCTCCTTCGCCGGCGGTGTCGCCAGGCTTGTCGCCTTTTCCTTTGCCTTTTTGATCACCTTCTGGCTCTTTCCCCATCATTCGCTCCATCATGTCCATCATGGCACTACCGGATTGCCCACTGCCTTCTTGTTTTTGCTTCTCCTTGGCGGCGGCGTGGATTTTTTCGATGATCTCGGTCTGAGCTGCTAGGGTGCTACCACCGGTGTCGGCGGCGGCGAGTTGGTCAGTCGCCTCATCCATGATTTTTTCCACCTCGTTGAGCAGCTCGATGACTTTGGGGACTGTTTGCTCAATGGTGAGCTGTTGAACATCGGCAGAGAGTTCGTCTTGTTGGTCCGCCACCTTGTTTGCTCCATCGCGATGTTCTACGATGGCGGGACTTTGCTGGGTTTCTTGTGCCACGGTTATAACTGGTGCCAGTAACAGGAGCGCGGCGGTCTGGAGGAATACTGTCATGGTTCGTTTGTGGAATTGTTGTTATTCCGGCGGAGTTGTTCGAGGGCGCGGGTCTGGGCGCGGAGGTCTTGTTCCTGTTGTACGAGCTTCATCACGCGCAGCATGAACTCGAAGTCTTCATCTTCCGGACTCGGGCCACCACCACCGCCGCCGTTGGGGTCTTTTTCTTTTTCGCCTTCGAGCTTCTTGGCCCATTCCGCGAGTTTGTCGGCCCATTTTTTCGAGTTCTCGGTGGCGATGAAGCTGTGGTTGGCTGCTAACAAGGAGCGAATCTCCTCAAGGCCGATGTCGATCTGGGAGACTTTCATCTCGTCGAGGATTTGTTTGAAGGACTCGGTCTTGGTGCGGACGAAGAAGTTCGCGAGGTCTTCTTGGAGCCACCTCACGTCGGAGCTGGTGTTGGCTTGTTGGGCGAGCGCTTCGTTCAGACGGCGCTGATCGGAGGGGTCGAGTTTGGAGTTCTTAATTCCGAGAATGCGCTCGTAGGCTTCGATCAAGGAGCTGGCGATGCCGGCTTGTTCTCCGGAGGCTTTTTTCAAGCGGTTAACGAAGGTGCCGGCCTCGAACTGGCGGTTGGCGTCGTTTGCCTTGGCGATGGCTTCTTGCATTTTTTCGACGGCCTTCTTCT
>JANPAU010000290.1:0-7106 GCA_031430055.1 Akkermansiaceae bacterium
CTGCAAACGGTGAAGGTGGAAATCGACGAGGAAATGCTAAAAGAAGCCGCCGCCTTAACGGGTGGCCAATTCTTCCGCGCGACTGATACGGATTCGTTGGAACAAATCTACGCATCGATCAACCAGCTCGAAAAGACCACCCGCAAGCTTAAGAAATACCAGCAGTATGATGAACTCTATTTATGGTTCCTCGTTCCTGGACTGAGTCTTCTTCTGTTGGAGTTGATCCTCAGACAAACCCGCTTCCGTAGACTTCCCTAATAGAATCATGGACGAGACATCACTCCAATTCGCTCAGTCATACTGGATCATCGTCGGCTTTGTCGTTTGCGCGGCCATCGTCGGTTTGTTCATCCGCTTCGACCGCCGTCGTGAGGCAGATTTGGCAAAGCTCGTTCATCCTCGCTTCCGGCAACGCCTAACCGAAGGGTTTTCTCCATGGCTCCGGAACTTCAAGCGTGGACTTTGGCTGCTTGCGGTACTCCTGCTTTTCGTGGCAATCGCCCGCCCGCAAAAAGGCTACGAGTGGCGTGAAGTGAAGCGCAAGGGGATCGATATTCTTTTCGCCGTGGACACATCTCGCAGCATGCTGGCTGAAGATCTAACTCCAAACCGGCTTGAGCGCGCCCGACTAGGAATCATTGATTTCGTGGCCCGGCTGGAGGGAGATCGTGTGGGCTTGATTCCATTCGCCGGAAGTGCGTTCGCGCTTTGCCCACTGACTCTCGATTATGAAGCATTCCAAGAGTCGCTGAATGCGCTCGATACCGATTTGATCCCGCGGCAAGGCACTGATCTCGCAAGCGCGATCAAGGAAGCGGAACGGTTGTTCGATGAAAATGGAAACAATCACCGCGTGCTGATTCTTCTAACGGACGGCGAAGACCTCCAAGGAGATGTGATCGATGCTGCCGAGGCGGCGGCGAAAAAAGGGATGGCCATTTACACGGTCGGTGTCGGTAGTCCGGAGGGTGCTAACATTCCGATTCCGCTGGGCAATGGTCGGAAGGATTTCGTCCGCGATGAATCGGGAAAAATCGTCAAAACGACCTTGGATGAAACCACCTTAAAAAAAATCGCAGAAGTCACTAATGCACTCTATGCTCCACTCGGGCGAGGTGCCGAAGGATTGAATAAAATCTACCAAGAGAAGCTCCGTCTGGTGCCGAAGAGCGAACTGAACCAGCGGATGGAGCGTATCCCCTTGGAGCGTTTCGAGTGGCCACTCGGTGCGGCGATCATTCTGTTACTGTTAGAATTTTTTATCGTAGATCGGCGACGGGCTAAACCCCTGCGACTGCTGCCGTCTGCTGGGCGGCGGGCGAAAACCGTTCCCACAGCTACGGCGGTTTTGGTGATGGGACTCATCGCTACCATTTTTGAGACTCATGCAGCAGAAACGGCGAGTGCGAATCTAGATCCTCGTAAAATTTATAACGAAGGAACCGAAGCTTATACCAAGGGGGATTTCGCAAAAGCCTCCGAGTCGCTTCGTTCGTCGCTCCGCACGCAGGATTTAGCGCTTCAACAACGGTCATATTATAATCTTGGAAACACTCTCTATCGCACCGGGCAGGGGACTTTAGAAAAAGATCCAGAGGCCACCATCAAGACTTGGGAAGAATCACTCAAAGCCTATCAAGACGCGCTCGCCTTGAATGCTGCTGATGAAGACGCCTCTTTCAATAAAGTTCTTGTCGAAAAGAAACTCGAAGAGCTGAAAAAACAGCAAAAGCAGGACGATAAAAAAGACGACCAAGAGAAAGAGGACGATCAAGAAAAGAAAAAGGAGCAGGATAAAAAAGACGAGAAAGAGCAGAAGGATTCCAAGGACGGGAAAGATCCGAAAGATGGTGAGAAGCCCGAAGACAGCAAAGACTCCAAGGATGGAGAAAAGCCTGAGGATGGTAAGGATCCTAAAGAAGGCGAGAAGCCTGCGGACGGCAAGGATCCGAAGGAAGGGGAAAAACCAGGGGATGAGAAAGATTCCAAAGACGGGGAAAAGCCCAAAGGTGCAAAAGACGGGAAAGACCCGAAAGAGGGCAAGGATGCCAAAGACGACGAAAAATCTGAAGATGGGAAATCTGCTCAAGAGTCCAAGGAGAGTGATGAAAAATCCGGTGAGAAACAGCAGGGTGAGATGAGTAATGAGCGAGCACAAAAACAAGAAATGACTCCCGAGGAGGCCAAGCAATTGCTTGAAGCCTTGCGGCAAGATGAACGCACGGTGATTCCAATTCCTCAGCAGCGCCGGACTCGCTTTGCCACTCCTGATAACTCCACCAAAGGAAAGACATGGTAACGATACCGCATACTATATTTTTGCGCGTCATGAGAAAGTGGCTGGAGCGTCTCGCTCCAGTCCGTTGTCCGGGCGTCTCGCCCGGACCTTCACCATGCAAGAGGCGAGACGCCTCCGCAACGGTCTGGCGCGAGACGCGCCAGCCGCTTGCCTTCATAAACTCTTTCACGATTCTTCCTGTGACGCAGATCTTGAGTTTCTCGGTCATCGTCTTGGGTCTGGCTTCGTCCATATTCGCGGCGGAGGTAGAAGCAACGCTGGATCGGGAGTCTGTCCCTGCGGGAAATGGTGCTATTCTAACCGTTAAAGTGGCTGGCTCAAGAGCAGGGAAACCAGAGATACCCGCAGTGCAAAACCTCATCGTCCAACCTCGCGGCCAGAGCCAACAGATGCAAATGGTCAATGGTGCGACTACGGTGTCAGTGACCTATACCTATGTCGTTGGTGCAAACGTCCCGGGTGACTATGAGATTCCAGCCGTCGATTTTGTCATCGATGGTAAAAAAATTTCAACCCGCCCCCTCAAGCTCAAAGTCCTCGATTCCGCTGCCGCCCAGCCACCTGCGGGTCTTCCTGCGACACCTCCCGGCCAGCAACCCGCCGGAGAACAACCTGCGGATACGAGTGAAAATCGTTTTGGTTTCCTCACTGTCGAGCTGGCGGACAACGAGCGGAAACACGTCTATGTGGGAGAGATCGCCCCGGTCCGCATTCGGGCTTGGTTGCCAAGCGATTCCCGTGCGCAACTGCGTAGTGGTATCCAGCCTGAGGGCAAGGCATTCACGCTTCACAACGTGAGTGGCCAGCCACAACAGACGCAAGAGATGAAGGATGGTAAGCGCTATACCGTAGTCACTTGGTTCGGTGGGATTTCTGCAACCAAGTCAGGAAAATACCCGGCGTCGCTCTCTCTGAATGCAAATGTCGCGGTCCGTGATCCTTCTGTCGCGAAACAACCTCGGCGGCGGATGGGTGGCCCCTTCGATGATCCGTTTTTTGATAGTGCGTTCGATAACATGAATGCGCCGATGATTCAGAAGGACGTGACTCTCAAATCGGTGGATCAGGAAATCGAAGTGCGCCCCTTGCCGACCGAGGGCAAGCCTGCGGGATTTACGGGAGCGGTGGGCAATTTTCAATTCGAGGGCACGCAGATTCCAGACACTTGGAGAACCGGTGAGCCGCAGCAAGTCACGGCGAAAATTGGGGGTTCAGGGAACTTTGCCTTGATGAAAGCTCCGGAACTAACACCTGCGGATTCATGGAAGAGTTATTCCGGGAAGGATGAGTTCAACGCGGGCGATGAGGCGTCGTTCTCGGGTGGTAAGACTTTCCAGTTCAGCGCGGTGCCTCGCAAAGGTGGCGAGCAAGAAATCGCACTCACTTTTAGTTTTTTCGATCCCGCTGCTGGTGCTTATAAGACGCTCACCACTCCCGTGAAAAAAATCCAAGTGGCGGGTGCGGATATGGTGGATGTGGAGCCAGTTGCTGCGCCAGAGCTCAAGGAGCCTGAGAAAAAGAGTGTGAGACTTGTCGGACAGCATCTGAATCATTCACCCGTGATTACGGTGGTGCCTTTGGTTGAACGGCCTGCATTTGTTCCCATGTTAGTTTCCGCTGCGGCGTTGTGCGGCTTGGGTGGGATTCTTGGATGGCTCCGCCACCGTCGCGAGGATCCGAAGCGGCGGGCGTTTGCGGCGATGGAAATTGCCACCCGTGAGGCGCTCGACACCGCGGCAAGATGTGCGACTGCTAAAGATGTCACGGGATATTTCGCAGCGGCTCGCCTGGCTATCCAGCAGCGGCTTGGAGCGCTTTGGAACCAGCCTGCGCAAGCGATCACTCTGGCCGAAGTCAACGCCCGCATTCCCGATGACTCGCCGGTCGCACGATTTTTCCGCGAGGCGGATCAACACGAATACAATCGCCAATCCACCGGCGAAGTTCTTCCGCAATGGAAGGCTTTGCTCGATGAAGCGCTTGCCTCACTCACCCCATCTGCCCGCTGATATGGTTCAAATTTTTTTCCTCGGCCTACTGTGCTCAGTGATAACAACTCTGTCTCTTTCCGCGAGTGAATGGGATCAGGCAAACGAACAATTCAAAACCGGTGATTTCATTGGAGCCGCCGCGAGCTATGAGAAGGTCCTCGCTACGGAAGGTCCGAGTGCGGTTGTCTTCTATAATTTGGGAAACAGTTATCAGCAGCTCAAGCAATATGGCCCGGCCATCTTGGCTTATGAGCGCGCTCGCTTACTGACACCGCGCGACCCGGATTTGTTAGCAAATCTGACCCTTGCTCGCAAGGCTGCAACGGCCTTCGAGGAAACAGGGCGCCATCCGTGGGTCGATGCGGTGATCAACCGCCTCAGTCGGAATGAATGGTCGTGGCTGCTGGCAGGTGCGGCTTTATTCATCGGCGTTCTCGGACTGGTCTGCGGTGCGGTGAAGCTGTCGCGCCGTGGTGCGTTAGTGGCTGCCAGCTCAGCGGCACTGATTATCGCCGCCAGCAGCGCGGCGCTCTTCCTGCGGCGGGGTGAGGCGGCTCGTGGGATTGTTCTATCTGAGAGCGCGACCGTCCGCTTGTCGCCCTTTGAGAAAGCCTCATCTCTCGGCACTCCCGGCCCGGGCCGCATCGTGCGCCTAGGCGCGAAAAGCGGCGATTTCCAATACATTGAAGTCCCCGGTGTGAGTCTCCAAGGATGGCTCGCGAGCAAGGATGTCGCCGCGATTTTACCGTAGCGGATCTAGCTGAAGGATTCAGCGCAAGCGCTCCTTCGCCGCCTCCCAAGCGTCTTCCATTTGTGAGGAAGTGGCGGCTTCGAGGGTCAGGCCTTGAATCCTGAGGGTGCGCTCCATTTCGCCGAAGCGTTCTTCAAATTTGTTGTTGGCGGCGGCCATCAACACCTCGGGATCGATTTTTCGGAAGCGGGCGAGGTTGACGACGGAGAATAGGAGGTCGCCCATTTCCTCGGAGACGCCTTCGAGATCTTGCTCATCCACGGCAGCTTGTAGTTCGAGAAGCTCCTCGCGAATCTTGGCGAGTACGCCGGTTTCCACGGGCCAGTCGAAGCCGACCTTGGCAGCCTTTTTCTGGAGCTTGGACGCGCGGATCAGACCCGGCAGGCCCTTGCCGACGCCATGGAGGTAGGCTTTTTTTTCGTCCCCTTTTTCGGCTCTTTTAATTTCGTCCCATTGCTGAAGCACGCCGTCGGTGGTCGCTACGGAGCTATCGCCGAAGACGTGTGGATGGCGGCGCACCAGCTTTTCGCTGATGCCACGGGCGACGTCGTCCAAGTTGAATCGCCCGGCTTCTTCCGCGATCTCGCTGTGGAAAACGACCTGCAAGAGCAAGTCTCCGAGTTCTTCCTTCAAGTGCTCGTGGTCGCCGCGCTGGATGGTATCTACCGTTTCGTAGGCTTCTTCGATGAGGTTCGGGACGATGGACTCGTGGGTCTGCTCAGCATCCCATGGGCACCCGCCGGGAGCGCGCAGGCGGTGCATGATGGCGCGCAGGCGTGCGAGTTGTTGCCCGGCGTCCGGGGAGTCGATCATTTCCGAGTCAGTCATCATGAAGATTTCTTCTGGTCCGACACCCGTTGGAGAAAGTCGCGTTCTTGCTGGGTGAGGCTTTGGAATCCTTGGCTGGATATCTTGTCGAGGATCGCGTCCACGGCTGAGTCTTGGGTTTTCTCGATCTCGCTGCGGGGGCGGAGTTTGGGCGGTTGGCTGGTGAAAATCTTGGGCCGGATGATTTCCACTCCGGGTTCGCCGCCGAGAAGCTGGGGATAGCGCATCAAGATGAAGCCAAAGATCGCGCCACCGAGGTGCCCCGCCTCGCCGCCTTCGTTACCGCCGAACTTGAGGAGGATGGACCCTGCGGAAATAACTAATAACGCGATGGCAAGTTGGCGCATCGAGAGCTCGATGGGTGGGAAAAATAGTGCCACACGCAGATTGGGCGCTAGTACCGCGACGCCGATGAGAATCCCGTAAATCCCGGCGGATGCGCCGACCAAAGGTGTCTGCATGCCATCTCCGGGCAGCAATCCAAGAAAAACGAGAAGCGTAAAAAACACCGCCCCGCCGACTCCGCAAAGCAGGTAGTAAATCAAGAATTTCTGCGCCCCCCACCAACGTTCCAGCCAAGGACCAAAAAAGAAAATTCCAATGCAGTTGAACAACACATGCCCGACGCTGCCGTGGAGGAATTGAAAAGTCAGAAATTCCCAAATTCTACCGCCGAAGACCGCCGATTGGATGGCGAAAGCACCGAAGTTCCGCAGCGGATGGCCAAGTGACAAATCGAGAAAATAAATCCCAAGATTGATGATCAGCAGCCATTTCACCACCGGGGTGAGCTGCGAAAACATTCCGCCGCCCTCGCGGCGGTCCCCTCGGTGATAATCTCTGTCAGCCATGCCCATCTGCCGCTTCAACTAGCATGGCATCGCCACCACCGCAAGGCTCGGTGAAAATACTGTCACCGGGAAAGACTTCGGAAAATTCTCCATCGCGGTAAATTCCCCAGTGGGCACTTTGCATCGGCGGGGTGAAAAAATAAAATAGTCTGAAACAATCTGCTGCCCCGGCGGGTATCTATCATTGTTGTTTGTGCATTCAATTTATGAGTGGCCACCGCTTCGCGTCTTGTGCGGCTCGGGGCGACGGCGGCTCACCTTCTTTCAAGAAGGCGGCAGGGTAAATCCTGCCGCCTTTTTTATGGGGTACTACTTGGCTTGGGCGGCGGGCTTGCCCGTCAAGGCGGCGAAAGCAGCCTTGGCCATTTCGCCGGCTCCTTCGG
>JANPAU010000291.1:0-27560 GCA_031430055.1 Akkermansiaceae bacterium
GGGTTTGGACTTCATCTTGGCGCGGTCGGTGTCTGGTGGGGCTTGGCGGCGGGCCTCGGCGTGGCATCGATCACTCTCGGCCCCCGCTTGTGGAGAAGCACGCGCGGTATTCTCTTCTCCGAGTGATGCGATTTTTCGGAAAGCGGCAATCGCCGAGATCCTCAACGAAATTATCGAAAAATTTCACCCATTCGTGCAACTTCATTCACCACTACAAACACTAAACATTTTCAAATATTTTGTAAAAACACCCTAATAAATCAATGCATATCGTTGAAAATGAAAAAATTAACATAATTGCCAGATTTCCCAAAAACCAAAAAGCAATCAAGATTTGTCGATCATCTGTAGAATTGCTTCTCTTTTCCTAGCCCCCCAAACTCATGAAAACATCCGTGTCCCCCCACATGGTTTCTCTCCTCGTCCTCTACTCGATCACCCCACTGATTGCTCAGAACTTGGTCAGTGCCCCCCACTCCTTCGAAGTCATTCAAAATATCGATGACCTCGGTGGCGAATCTTGTTCCGGCTTCACACCGTCTTCAGAATCCTTGACTCGTTATCGAGTTCCAGCGACCGCGAAGGCTCAAGGCGATCTACTCGATGCCAAACCGATCTATGTCTCTCAAGACGCTCTGACACTCGATTCACGGGTGACCCATCAGCAAAACGTCGAATCCGTGGTGGACCTGCGTCTTCTCCGCAACCCTTCCCCTTATCAGAAATTCGCCGTGAACGCTGGCGCTCTGCGAACCGACGAAATCGAAGAGAGTAGCCTGCAAAAGGGGCTCGAAAAAATCTCTGCCGCCTATCGTGAATCCGGCAAACGCGAAAAATCAGCCGATTGCCAAACTGTTTCACTCTCCGCCGAACAACGCATCAAAATCGATGTTTCGAAAGTTCTCGAGATCGTAGAAACCGAAGCCGGAGCCAATCCGAACTGCGCCTGCGAGATCGTGAAATCGGCTATTTCCGCCTCGAATGCCGATGTCTCACTAGTCGTCTCCATCGTGCAAACAGCGATCACCGCGACGCCCGAAAACATGCGAATCATCTCCCAATGCGCCATCGCCACGATGCCGGAATCCATCACCGCAGTCCAAGCGCTCCTCACCAAGATGGATCCTAATTCCGGCGATGCCGCCATCTACAGTTCGAAGAGTTCCAAGAGCCCAAAAAGCGCCAAAGTGATTGCCATTTCATCTCCCCCGACACCGAATCCGCTCGATCGACTTTTCATGCCGATTATCACCCCGATTATCACCAATAGTCCCGTGACGGACGTGAATCCAGCAACCGGATACCGCTACTGATTTTAAACGCTTTGCCTCGGTTCTTCAGATTTGAAAGCTGCCTTTAGACCGCGCGAGACGAAAATTCCAATTTCCTGCCATTGGCGGGTTGACAAGCCGCCGCCGGTGCCTAGAGTGCGCGCCCCGAGCCGGACACCGGACGGAAAACGAACCTTTATTTGAGGCACACGCCATGAGCAAACGCACCTATCAGCCATCCAAGCGCACACGAAAGAATCAATTCGGCTTTCGGGCCCGCATGGCCACCAAATCCGGCCGTGACATCATCCGTCGCCGTCGCCAAAAAGGCCGCAAGCGCCTCGTTCCTAAGGGCGTGGAAATCCAATACAGCCGTCACACGACGCAGCACGGCAACTGAGGCATCACCTCGGCTTAGTCCCGGGAGTCCACTGCAACATTGCCATGCGACTCCCGAGAACATGCAGCATAACGCAACGCGCGGACTTCGCGCGGGTCAAGACCACCGGTCAGGCGAAAGCTGGCCGGTTTGTCATTTTAAGCACCTTGCCCGATCCGGCACTCCAGACGATCCGCACCGGATTCATCACCACCAAGCGCAGCGGCAAGGCCCACGATCGTGTCCTTCTGCGCCGGAGATTCCGCTCACTCGTCCAGTCCCACGCTCCAGAATTTGTGGAAATCCGCCGCTACCTCGTCACCATCGCCCGCCCCGGTGCCAGCAAGGCCACCTTTGCCGAGCTCGAAGCAGACTGGGTCAGACAAGCCCGGCGGCTCGGTCTGTTTCCTCGCCCCGAATCCAAAACGTGATCTCGCGATTTTTCACCGCCATGATTCGCCTTGTGATCCGGTTTTACCAACGGATTCTCAATCCGATGCTCAAAGTCCTCGGTGGACCTGGCATGGGCTGTCGCTACACCCCCAGCTGCTCGCACTATTTTCTCCAAGCGGTGGAAACCCACGGCCCACTCTGCGGCTCGTGGTATGGAATTTGTCGGATTTTCCGCTGTCATCCTTGGGGCGGCTGCGGTTATGACCCCGTCCCGTCAGCCCGAAACACGGACGACTCTTCGAAATCTTGTTCCTGCCACCAGCAGACACCTCACTCTTAATTTTCCCACCACGCTTCTATGTACGATCGTAAAACTTGGGTCATCCTTGCCCTCTGCGGCAGCTTGCTCGCCGTCAATCTCTATTACTCCGCCAAGACCAAAGCCGCCTTCGACGCAGAAAGGGCGCGCACCGAAGCCCTTCAGAAGAGCATCGCACCTTCACCTGACGTCCCGGTCGTCACCACCGCCGGTCTCACCGTCGACCCGCCGCCGCCACCGACCGAAGAAGAAACCGTTGTTCTCGAAAACAAGGAGGTGATTTTCACCCTCACCAACATCGGAGGCGGTATTAAATACGCCGAGTTTAAAAACGAGTTCACCGTCGGCAGCAAAACCGAATTGGTGCAAATCAACCATTTCGGAGGAGGCCCCATCGGCGGACTTGTCGGAGCGAACGAAACGCTGGAAAACATCCCCTACGCGCTCAACGCCGACGAATCCGTGCCAGGACAAAAGGCCGTCTTCATCGCCAAGCTTCCTTCGGGCCTCATCGCGAAAAAAACCTTCTCCCTCGCCGAAAGTAAGAAGGATGGCGCACCTGATTGGTGGGATAAAATTCTGGCTAGCTTCGGCTTCACCCAAGCGCAGGGGAAAGGAGACTCCTATTTGCTAAACTTCGAACTCAAGCTCGAAAACACCCTAACCACCCCCGCAAACCTCAATCAATGGAGCCTCTTTCTCGGCGAAGCCTCCCCGCTCTACCAAGCTGAAGTCGCCCAGCAAACCGGATTCTTCTGGAGCGAAAATAAGAGCATCAATTTCAAGGACAGCTCCGCATTCAAAGGCGGCATGTTCGGCTCCGCCAAATCGCTGATGCGAAGTGATAGTGTAGAACCGGTGCAATTCGCTGGTGTGACCAATCAATTCTTCACCACCGTAATCCGCCCGCTTGAGCCGACTGTCACCAACGTCTGGGCAAGACCCAGCATGGTGGCCCTCACCCCCAACGCGACTCCCGTCACCGCAGTGAGCGCTGGCCTTCACCTGCCACCCGTCACTCTCAAGACCGGTGAACCTATCAGCCTCAACTACCTCGTATTCATCGGACCCAAGCACAACCCGATGCTCCATAAAATGGAAGCCGTCTGGGGCACCGGTTGGAGTGGCGTCATGCAATACGGCTGGTTCTGGTGGGTCTCCGGACCACTCAACTGGCTACTCAATTTCTATCATAACCTCTTCGACAAGATCTCCATCACTGGCTCGTGGGGCCTCGCCATCATCTTCCTCACCATCACCGTCCGCATCCTCATCTGGCCGCTGCACGCCAAGTCCACTCACACCATGAAGCGGATGGCTAAGCTCCAGCCGGAGATGCTCAAGATCAAAGAAAAATACGCGGATGATCCCACCAAGATCAACACCGAGACGATGGGACTCTATCGGAAATACGGCATCAATCCACTCGGTGGCTGCCTCCCCATGTTTATCCAAATCCCGATCTTCTTCGGTTTCTACCGGATGCTCCAATACGCCGTCGAACTGCGCGGACATGGCTTCCTCTGGGTGGACGATCTCTCCCAGCCGGATACCCTCACTCACCTGTCCTTCCTCGGTGGTATCCCACTGAATATCCTACCCATCGTCATGGCTATCACCAGTTTCCTGCAAATCAGGATGACTCCCAAGACCGGTGATGCGATGCAGCAAAAAATCATCATGTTCATGCCATTCATGTTTTTCTTCTTTTGTTATAATTTCGCATCAGCTCTCGCTCTCTACTGGACCACTCAGAACATCTTCTCCATCGGCCAGACTTGGCTCATGAGCAAGGTTCCCGAGCCCGAACTCAAGGCCCGCACTGGCATTGAGAAAAAGTCGTGGGTCCAGCGCATGGCCGCCCGCCAAGCAGAGATGCAAAAAGCCAAAGCACAGGGCAGCACTGGCAACATGCGCGACGTGACTCCCGAATCGAAAAAGAAGCGTCCACCACGGACTGGCGGTTGATTTCCCCGAGAGATCGAAGACGGGAATTTGAAATTTTCCGCTTTCCGCAGGATACAGCTTGGACCTGCGCCCGGTTTTGTCCATCGTCCGCCCGTCATGCATTTTCCCGGCACCTACACCGCTCTCATCACCCCGTTTCGCAACGGCGAAATCGATGTCCCCGCGTTCCAAGCTCTCGTTGAGAGGCAAATCGCTGCCGGAATCGACGGAATCGTCCCCGTCGGCACCACCGGAGAATCCCCCACCCTCGACACTGAGGAGCACCTCGAGGTGATCCGCCTCGCCGTGGAATTCGCCGATGGCCGCTGCCAAGTCGTCGCGGGCACTGGCGCGAACGCCACCTCCGAGGCCATCGAACTCACCGAAGCCGCCGAAGCACTCGGCGCGACTGGCTCGCTCCAAGTTTGCCCCTACTACAACAAGCCCTCACAAGAAGGTCTCTATCTCCACTTCAAAGCCATCGCCGAGTCCACGAATTTACCGATCATGCTCTACAGCGTTCCCGGTCGCTCGTCGATCGAGATTGCCCCAGAAACCGCCGCACGCCTTGCCGCAGATTGCCCAACCATCGTCGCGATCAAAGAGGCCGGCGGCTCAGTGGACCGGATCAACCAGCTCGTCCAAGCCCTGCCCGCCGACTTCGGAATCCTGTGCGGTGACGATGCCCTCCTTTTGCCTTTCGTTTCCTGTGGTGCCACCGGGCTTGTGTCAGTGGCATCTAACTTGATCCCGGAAGTCATCGTCCAGTTAGTCAAAACCTGCCTCAGCGGAAATTTCCCTGAAGCACTCCTTCTCCAAAAACAATACTACCCGCTGCTGCGCGGCCTGATGTCGCTCGATGTGAATCCGGTGCCGATCAAGACCGCCGTGGCGCTGCAAGGACATTGCCAAGCAGATCTCCGCCTGCCGCTCGCGCCTTTGACGGGTGAAAATACCGCCAAACTTGTCGCTCTTCTTAAGTCCTATAACCTTCTTCCATAACGTCATGCCTTACCCCAAACTGTTCAATCCCGGACCGGTCGATGTTTCCAAAGAAACCTTCGCCGCCATGTCACAGACGATGATCGGCCATCGCGGTAAGGATTTCGAAGACCTCTACTCCTCGACTCAGCCTGGCTTGCAAGAAATCTTCGGCACCGCCCGCCCCGTTTTCATTTCCACATCCTCCGCCTGGGGCGTGATGGAAGGCGCATTGCGCAATCTCGCCCGCCAGAAAGTCCTCTGCCTCTGTTGCGGTGCCTTCTCTGACAAGTGGATCGACGTCGCGAAAAAATGTGGCTTCGAGGCGGAAGCCGTGCAAGTCGAGTGGGGCGATGCGATCGACCCAGAAGTCGTCCGCGCCAAGCTTGCGGAAGGCGGCTTCGACACCGTCACCTTCATCCACTCGGAAACCTCCACCGGCGTGCTCAACGACCTCGTCGGCATTTGCAAGGTCGTGAAATCCTTCCCGGATACGATGCTCATCGTCGATAGCGTTTCCTCGCTCTCCACGGTGCCTCTCGACATGGATGCGAATGACATCGACGTGATGTTAGCCGGGGTCCAGAAAGCACTCGCGCTGCCTCCGGGCATGGCGCTCTTCGCTGTTTCTGAAGCAGGAATGGAGCGGGCCAAAACGATCAAAAACCGTGGCTACTACTTCGACTTCATCGAGTTTGCCAAAAACGCTGCCGCGAATAACACCCCCTGCACTCCAGCGATTTCTCTCATCTTCGGTCTGCAATACATGCTCGGTGAGATTGCCAAAGAAGGCTTCGCCGCCCGCATCGCCCGTCATGCCAAGACCAATGCGATGATCCGCGCCTGGGGAGCCAAGCACGGCTTCGAGTTCTTCGCCCCGGAAGGCCGCCGCTCGTTCGCACTCACCTGCTTCAAGACGCCGGAAGGCTTTGATCTCTCCGGGTTCATCAAGAACCTCAAGACCAAGCACAATTTCCTCATCAACGGCGGCTACGGCAAAATCAAAGGCACCACCTTCCGCATTTCTAACATGGGCAACGAAACCGAAGCCACCATGCAGGAACTCATCGATGCGATGGACGACGTGCTGGGATGAACTGGTGAGATTTCAAAACGCCGTCAGATGCTTGCCTAGCTGTGTACTCACGCTGACCATTGCCTATGGCGGATCAACCGCCAAGCCGAATGAACTCGGGGCCCGGGAAAGCGCCCAGCTGTCAGTTAACCCGGCGGTGACAGCCGTCGGCAGCTTCGCCATGGATCTCTATGGCCAACTGGCTATGGAAAACCCCGGCAAGAACTTGTTCTTCTCTCCATACTCGATGTCCAGTGTGCTGGCCATGACCGCCGAGGGCGCGCGTGGCGAGACGGCCGAGCAGATGGGCAAGGTGCTCGGCTTCCCGCAGGCTGCCCGGGATATGGCGTTGATCCATGCTGGAATGTTAGAATCGAACGAACGCTTGCAGAGCAGGCAGGTGCCACAAGAACTGCGCGACCAACTGGCGGCGACGCGCAAGACACTCCAGGCAATGGGGATGGTGCGAGCGTTCAGCTCCACGGATGCGCAGTTTGAAGGTATCTGTGCCAGTGAACCCCTCTACATAAGTAAGGTGTGCCACAAGGCGTTTATCGAAGTGACCGAGCAAGGCACCGAAGCCGCAGCCGCGACGGCGGTGAGTGGGAAGGGACTGGGACCAGCGCCGCCGGATCAGCCTTTCACGCCGACGTTCCGGGCTGACAAGCCGTTCCTGTTCGCCATTCGCGACGTGAAAACCGGCACCGTCCTTTTCCTCGGCCGCATCATGAATTCAATCCACTAATCTATAGGAAAACTCCCATGGAAACGGCATTCCCGATCATCCTCGTATTCATCTTCTTGGCCGTTGCCATCCGCCTGCTAGCGGGTGGCATGGACGGTGAACTCTACTTCACCGAGGACCGCATAGTTCGCTACGCAGCAATATCCGGATCGCAGAAACCGTGAAATTTACCCCTTGAGCGATCGCCACGATTGAAATCCACAAAGCTCGCCGTTATAATTCATCCTGATGAGACTTCGCCATTCTGCGCTTCTACTCGCCATCCACTTCGCCTGCTCCGCGCACGCAGCGGATCTCCACGTTTCGCCAACGGGTAAGGAAGGCAACCTTGGCACTCAGGCAGCGCCGTTCAAGCACCTCCTCGCCGCTCGTGATGCCGCCCGCAAGTTTGCAGGCAAAGAAATCGTTAGAATTCACGTCGCAGACGGCCTGTATTATCTTCCAGAAACTTGGGTCTTCACTGCGGCGGACTCGGGATCAGAGAAATTTCCTATCATTTATCAGGCAGTCAACGAAGGCAAAGCCGTGCTCAGTGGCGGCTTGAAGCTTGACCTAAAATGGGAGGCGTCTGCCGGTGGCATTTTCAAAGCTGCCACGCCCGCAGGCCTTGTAATCGACCAACTTTTCATCGACGCCAGCCGCCAGCGCATGGCGCGATATCCGAACTTCGATGCTCAGAAAACCACCGCCGCCTATCAGGGATTTTCTGCTGATGCCTTCTCCAATGAACGCGCCGCGAAGTGGGCAGATCCAGCGGACGGCTACATTCACGCGATGCATGTCAGCCGCTGGGGTGGCTATCACTATCGTATCACCGGCAAGAATCCCGATGGCAGCATCGCCTATGAAGGCGGCTGGCAGAACAACCGCCAGATGGGCATGCACAATGAGTTCCGCATGGTGGAGAACATCTTCGAGGAACTCGACGCTCCCGGCGAGTGGTTCCACAACGCGAAAAGCAACACGCTCTATTTCAAACCCGAACCCGGCATGGATCTCGCGAAGGCCAACGTCGAAGTCGTCCGTCTCCGCCACCTCGTCGAGTTCAAGGGTTCATCCAAACAAGCGGTGAAACACATCACTCTCAAGGGGTTTACCTTACGCCATGCGGCCCGCACGTTTATGGATACCAAGGAACCGCTGCTTCGCTCCGATTGGGCCATTTACCGCGGCGGTGCCATACTTCTTACCGGCACGGAAAATGTCAGCATCCTCGACTGCGAGTTCGACCAAGTGGGCGGCAATGCGGTTTTCATCAACCACTACAACCGCCGCGCCCTCGTCAAAGGTTGCCATATTCATGATGCGGGTGGCAGCGGCGTCTGCTTCGTCGGCGATCCCGCTGCCGTGCGTGACCCGCTCTTCGAATACGCACAAACTAACGACCTCACCAAGATCGACCGCACATCCGGTCCGAAGACTGAAAATTATCCCGCCGAGTCCGCCGTCGAGGATTGTCTCATCCACGGCATCGGTCGCGTCGAGCGCCAGCCCGCCGCCGTACAGATTTCCATGGCTTACAAAATCACAGTGAGAGACACCTCCATCTACGATTGCGCTCGCGCTGGCATCAACGTAAGCGAAGGGACTTGGGGGGGCCACCTCATTGAGCGCTGCGATGTTTTTGATACCGTGCTAGAAACCCACGACCACGGCTCCTTCAACTCCTGGGGCCGCGATCGCTACTGGGTTTCCAACCACCGAGCGGTTTCAGAACCTGAAGTCAAAAAAGATCCAAAACTTCCTTACCTCGATGCCATGAAACCCACCGTGATCCGCGACAGCCGCTGGCGTTGCGATCACGGCTGGGACATCGACCTTGACGATGGCTCATCCAACTATGAAATCTATAACAACCTTTTGCTCAACGGTGGCCTCAAATTCCGCGAAGGCTATGGCCGCAAAGCCTATAATAACATCATCGTGAACAACGGCTTTCACCCGCACGTCTGGTTCGAAGACAGCGCCAGTGCCTTCTTTCAAAACATCACCATGAAGGAGCACGCCGGCATCGGCCAACCAGAAGGCTGGGGCAAGCTCACCGACCGCAATCTCTTCGCGAGCGAGGCGGACCGCCTGAAAAACATCGACTCAGGGGGTGATGCCAACTCGCTCTCAGGCGATCCAAAATTTCTCGATCCCGCATCCGGCAATTTCCGCGTGGCGGAAGACTCACCAGCGCTCAAGATCGGCTTCAAGAACTTCCCGATGGACCAGTTCGGTGTGAAAAAAGCGTCGCTCAAGGCCATCGCCAAAACCCCGGTGATTCCGGCTGCAAAAATGCCAAGCTCCGATTCACGGGCGAGTTCAGATCTGACCTTGTTTTGGCTGGGTGCGCCTCTCCATGGCATCATCGGCGAGGAATTCTCCGCTTTCGGAGTTAGCAAGGAGGATGCCGGAGTGCAACTCGTCAAGGTTCCTGCCGGTTCCGTCGCCGCCAAAGTGGGCCTGCGAGAAAACGACCTGATTCAACGAGTCAATGACCGGAAAGTGTCCAATCCGGAACATCTTTTCGCCGCACTCAACACCGCCGGTAGCACGCCTCTCAAGCTCCGCTTGATCCGCGCCCAGAAGCCCGTGGAACTCACGCTTTCAGCCACTCCTTTTATCGAAACCGAAACCGCCACCGATGCTCAAGCTTTCGCCAAACTATTACCTTCGCCCACGAAAGACGCCTCTGTCACCGCAAGTGAGAAGGTGGACAACGATCCTCTCGCGATTCTAACCGATGGCATCGTCAGCGCGGGATACGGACCCATCTTCGCCAACGGTATCCACCTAGGAATCTATAAGATGGACCTTGGTGGAGCGAAATCCGTCTCCACCATCAGCTCGTGGTCTTTCAACCAAAACAACAATCGTGGCCGCCAGCTCGTCACGATTTATGGAAGCCAATCCGAGGCCGATCCAGGTTGGAACGTAAAGGACGCGCAAAAGTTCACTCCGCTCGGCAGCATCGACACCGCGTCCTTGCCCAGCGCTCCATTTACCGCCGCCTCCCTGCGGGCGCCATCCAGTTCTAACCTTGGCACCTTCCGTTGGATCGCATGGGAAACCACACCCGTAAGCTCCAATGCGGAGAACACCGCTTGGCAGGAGTTTTCCGTAGGAACTCTTCGATAGCACGCTCTGAATTAGCCTTGCATCAACTTGGTGCCCCACCAAATCAATGACCCGGTTGCAGCAAGGAGTAAAATGATCAGTAGGATGCTCCGGTTTTGATCCCGTAGAATATTGGTGGCTTCTCCGCGTGAAACGATGTTTTCGTGGGCCTTGCGGCGGATGCGGTCCTCAATTTCCGCGAGAGGTGGCATCGTGCATTCGCGCTCCTTTTGCTCTTGGGCAAGTTTTTTGGGAAGCTTGGCGCACTCTCGCTGCAGCATGAGCAGTTGTTGTTCTGCTTGCCGGAGTGCATTCAGTTCGAGGTCTTCTTTGAGAGGAGCGCTGCGACTCATGATAGCGAGTGGGCGGGTGAATTATTTGACGAGATAGATGAGCAGAGCGGCACCGCCAAGCACAAGAATGGGAAAATTGAAGGCGAAGCCGTTGCGCAGGTTGAGCATAAACTCGGAAGGTGCGCCACTGCGGTTCATCATACGCCCGCGTTTCGAGGCTCGGCCGAAAATGGAGCCGCTGCGACTTCCTTCGAAGTGAGATGCGGCTTGGTCATACTCGTCGGTGGCGATGTCGATGGCCATGGTAGCTTTTTCGAGCTTGTCCACCTGGTTGTCGCGACTCCAGTTTTCAGGATTAAATTTTTGGATTTTATCGAGGTGGGCGGCGAAGCAGACTCGGCATTGTTCGAGATCTTCGGCCTCTTGGCGCATTTCGAAGAGACCGCGGTCGATGAGGGTGAGCGAGGTGGTGAGCTTCTCGGAGAGTTCTACCTGTTGGGAAAGAAAAGTGCGCTTGCGGGCGGTGAGTTCTTCGAGTTCGCTTTTTTTGCGTTCCAGTTCTTCCCGTTGAAGTTGGATCCGGTCGAGTTCTTCCTGTGCGTCTTTGAGTTTGCGGTCGTAATCTTCGTCCCGATTCGCGCTTCCAGCGGACGACATTTCCATCTGAGTCGAGCGGATCTTGATGTGGTGAGTGTGTTCGACAGGTGAGGCCATAATTGAAGAGAAGTGATGCGACGCAATTTCCCTACTTGAAATCATTTGGTTCAGCCAGAGAAATATTTCACCTAAGTTGACAAAATCACGATTTCTGCTTTTGCGGACTAGTTCCGGTCCGGTTCTGATATCAGATATAGAACATCGGATCGCTTTGTTTGTTGGCCAAACTGTCCATGGTGATCTGATCGAGCGAATCCTTCAGGCCCTTGGAAACCTCGTCCCAAGCGCGTCTCACTGCTGGGCCAGAATCTCCCTCGCGGCTGACGGAGCACTGCACCAGAGAGGGGTCCACGGCTTCTACCACCTGACGGAGGGTGATTTGGTCCGCGCTGCGGGCGAGTAGATAGCCTCCGGCCTTGCCACGGCGGCTTTCGATTAGGCCAGCACGGCGCAGGTCGTTGAGAATTTGCACCAGAAAGTTTCCGGACACTGCTTCGCGTTGCGCTAGGTCCTCAAGCCGTGTAAGAGTTCGCCCGTCATGGTATTTCGCCAGTTGGGTCACCGCCCGGCAGGCGTATTCCAATTTCTGTGAAATCTTCATGAGCGAATCTCAACAGGCCGGAACCTACCCGGCGAGCAAGAATACGAACAAGCTCTGCGACGGCAAGGTCGCGGACATCGATAATGTCTGGGAAACTCTCCGCCGCGAGGCTGGGCGGGTGGTGCTGGAAGAGCCCACACTCAAGCACCTCGTCCACGATGTCATCCTTTCGCGCGACACTTTGGCGGCGGCCTTGGGAGCCCGGTTGGCCCGCCGGCTGGCCCGCGAGGACATGCCGCGTGCCAGCATGGAGCCGTTACTCACGGATGTGTTCGAAAGTCATCCGCCGGTCGTGCATGCCGCCGCGCGTGATTTGTTAGCAATGTTTGAGCGGGACCCGGCGTGCTTTTCGCCGTTAGAGCCCTTGTTATTTTTCAAGGGATTTCTGGCGCTCACCACCTATCGGGTATCTCATCAATTGTGGTTAGATGGACGCCGCTGGCTGGCGCTTTACTTCCAGAGCGTGGCCAGTGAGGTCTTCGCCGTGGATATTCACCCCGCAGCGCGCATCGGCTGTGGAATCCTGCTCGACCATGCGACATCGTTTGTCGTTGGAGAAACGGCGATTATTGAAGATGACGTTTCAATCCTCCATGAAGTGACGCTGGGTGGCACGGGTAAAGAGACTGGTGACCGCCACCCGATCATTCGTTCCGGAGTGATGATCGGTGCCGGTGCGAAGATTCTTGGGCGGGTCGAGATCGGCACTTGCGCCAAGGTCGGAGCCGGCAGCGTCGTGCTCAATGATGTCGCACGCCATCAGACGGTCGCCGGCGTCCCGGCAGTGGTTGTGGGGCGCTCCAGCGATGAAAATCCAGCGATTGAAATGAACCAGAGCCTCAATTGCAGCGGAAATATTTAATACCATGAAAACATCTATCACCACCATCACCGCAGTTTGTCTCGCACTTTTATCCTGTGAAAAAGTGAAGAACTTGGCCGAGAAAGCCAAGTCCACCGTCGCCAGTGAGCTGGCCAAGAAATCAGGCGAATCCGCAGATTCCAAGCCGGATTCCGCGCTTCAGAAGTTAGTGGATCAGACGCCTGAAGGCGCGATTTTCCGCAAGGATCTGCCATTTCCTAACCGAGTGACAGTGAAGATCACTCAGCAGAGCGAAGTTTCGGGACGATTCTCTCAGAAATCGGAATTGGGGAGTCAGGTGGATACTCTCAAGGGGACCATTTCTACCACTTCCAAGGTTGAGCGTTCCGGTGACACGGTTTCCTTCACACTCGTGGAGTCGATTTTCACCGAACCCGTGCTTGAGGGGACTGACCCAAAAAAAGAACCCGCTGCGAAGGTCTTAGAACCACCCTCGGCGCCGTTTGAGTTTGTGAAATCCGGTTCTGTGTGGAAGTCTGCGGTTTCGACTGATTTTCGCATCGCCAGCCGGGCGCAGACCATTTCCCCATTCTTCGATCAACTGCTCGTCGAAAACACGCTTGCCCCGCGCAAACTGTGGTTCGGAAAAAAGCGCCATAAGATCGGCGACGAGCTCAGTGTCACGGCTGAGTTCCTGCCCATGCTGATCACAGGAAAGGCCGAGGGTCAGCTGAAGTTGAAACTTGAGTCGTTTGAGGCGGTGCATGGCCATCCATGCGGAGTATTCTCGGTGACTGGCGATTTCACGCGTAAACAATTCCCTAACTTTAGCGGAACCGTGACGAACGAGGACGTGACGATCGAGTCCGGCAAGTTTTGGCTCTCCCTACTCTATCCACTCATTCTTAAAGAAGACTTGGCGATCATCCGGACAGAGAGTGCGGGTGGCCAAGGAGGTCTCTCGACCAGCGGTCGGAGCCGGGCGAAGGTCTCGGTCATCCGTGAATGGAAGGCTGGCGCAAAGTAGCATCCATTCTCCACTTGCGGAGGGTGGGAGAGTGGCTCCATGCTCTGCCTCATGACTGAAGAAAATTCATTATGGAAAGGCAGCTCGTCCCAATGGCTCAACTTAGGGCCGTTCACCGCAGCGTTACTTGTGTCAGCCGGGATCCTCATCGGAGGGGCGTTTTTTCCTCCCGCATCGATCGCGCTCGTTCTTCCGGCGGTCTATCTTCTGTGGCGCTTCCTCGTGGTGCGGACGCAGGTTTTTGAACTCACCAGCGAGCGACTCCGAGTGACACGCGGGGTCATCAATCAGAAAATTGACGAGATCGAGCTCTATCGTGTCAAAGATTCGCAAATCGTCCGGCCATGGTGGATGCGTCTCACAGGTCTTGCTTCCATCGTCTTGGAAACTTCGGACCGCACGATGCCCAACCTCGTCATCCCCGCCATTCACGGCGGCGCGGATCTGCGGGAAATCCTTCGCAAACAAGTCGAACTCCAGCGGGACAAGAAGCGGGTGCGCGAAATGGACTTCGACGATCACGGAGATGACAATACTTCTTCCGCTTGAATCTCTTCACATTCTCAACCACTTGGGAAATGGAACCAGCGACTCAAAATTAGCCCGTTTTACCGCTTGGCCCATCACGAATTGCACGCTGGAATACGCACGCTATGGCTTACCTCGACGAAAATTTCCTGCTCCATTCACCCATGGCTCGCCGACTGTTTCATGAAGTCGCAAAAGACCAGCCGATCATTGATTACCACTGCCATCTATCACCTCAAGAAATCTCGACGAATCACCGCTGGGAAAACATCTCCGAGATCTGGCTCGGCGGCGACCATTACAAATGGCGGTTGATGCGGGCAAACGGCATCAGCGAGGACTTCATCACCGGCGATGCGACACCGCGTGAAAAATTTCAAGCCTGGGCGGAAACAGTGCCCTACACCCTGCGCAATCCGAGCCATCACTGGACGCACATCGAGCTGCAACGCTATTTTGGCATCGATCTGTTACTCACGCCTGACACCGCAGACGAGATCTGGGATCGGACAAACGCAAAACTCGGCGAGTCGGATTTCTCCACTCATGGGTTGTTGAAGAAGTTCGACGTGCGTGTCGTCGGGACCACGGATGATCCTGCCGATCCACTCACGGATCATTACGCCATCGCCGCTTCAGACTTGAAGACCTTAGTGGTGCCGACTTTCCGCCCGGACGAGGCGCTGCGGGTAGATCGGCCGGATCTCCTCAAGCCATGGCTGGAGAAGCTCGAAGCAGCTTCGGACATGGCCATCATCCACTTGTCCGACCTTCTCGCAGCCCTCCAGAAGCGCCACGACGATTTCCATGCCGTGGGGGCACGTCTATCCGACCATAGCCTCGACCGTCTTCCCGCGCTGCATTGCACGGACGAAGAGGCGGCGATGATTTTCAACAAGGCCTTAGCTGGAAAATCTGCCACGCCGGAGGAGAAGGAAAAATTCTCATTCTACCTGATGGTGTTCTTCGGCCAGCTTGATGCGGCCAAGGGCTGGACCAAGCAACTTCACCTTGGCGCATTCCGGAATGTGAACTCCAGCATGGCCAGTGAACTCGGGCCGGACACCGGTTACGACACCATCGGCGATACCTCCCAAGGCGCGGCACTTGTAATGTATCTCAATGCGCTATCGTGCGCCGGAGTGCTGCCCAAGATCGTGCTCTACAATCTCAATCCACGCGATAACTACCTTTTCGCTTGTCTCACCGGACCGTTCCAGGACGGTACCGTGGCAGGCAAAATCCAGTTTGGCTCAGGCTGGTGGTTTCTCGATCAGAAAAACGGCATGGAGCTCCAACTCGATGCTCTATCAGCGACCGGGCTACTCTCGCGGTTTGTCGGGATGCTTACCGATTCTCGCTCGTTTCTTTCTTTTCCACGCCACGAATATTTCCGCCGCATCCTCTGCAACCTCATCGGAAGTGAAGCCGACCGAGGTGAGCTGCCAGACGATTTCGAAGCCCTCTCCGAGCTCATCAGTGCGGTGTGTTTTGGGAATGCGAAACGGCATTTCGGATTTGATGTATGAAATGAAACTGGTCGAATTTAAAATCTGGCTTTCCAGACTTAATGTTGACGAAGTGGCCCCTCAGTGATTAGGAATATTCTTCTATGAATACTACATCACCGTCCCAATCAGACGCCCGCGCCCTCTCCGCTAGCCGAGGATGGCTGATTATCGGAGGGATTCTTTCGATGCTCGTCGGCTTCATTGCCATGGGCAGTCCGTATGTATTTTCGATTCTCATCGCGCAGTGGCTTGGCATCGCCGCGCTGGTCATCGGGGTAATTTCACTGGTGGGCGCGGTTTTTGGGAAACACGGCGGGCACCGGTTTGCGGAAGGTCTATCCGGTGTGATCCGGATCATCGCCGGCATCATTCTGCTGCGGTGCATCGGCTCAAGCGTGGCAATCATCACCTTGATTCTTGCTGGCTACCTTGCGGCGGAGGGCGTGATCGCGATCTTTGGCGCACTCAAACTTCGCGGCAACGCGGGCTGGGTTTGGACCCTCATCAACGGAGTCGCCTCGCTGGCCCTCGGACTGATGGTCTTCAACCGCTGGCCGAATAATTCAGTGGCGATTCTAGGGCTACTTTTCGGGATCCACGTCTTTTTAAGCGGAGTTTCAAACCTGATGCTTGGCCTTTCCGCTCGTAAGTAATAGATTTCACGCATTTTAAATCTCCAGTCCTGTCATCGATCATCCACCCTCGAATTCCATGCAATTCCCATCAGTCCGACTCGCCCTCATTGCCGCGGCCACTCTTGCCCTCATTCCAAGTTGCGCGACGAATGACCCGGTCACCCGCACCAACTCGGCAACCTCCAGTGCCTCACAAATTTCACGCGATTCGCGGACGGCACTTGCCTCACTCTACCGCCAGAACCCGGGAGCTCGGGCACTCGCCAAGAACGCACGAGCCATCCTCGTTTTCCCGTCAGTCACTCGGGCAGGCTTCGTCTTCGGTGGCCAAGCAGGAAACGGCACCTTGTTCCGTCCTGACGGCAGCATCAGCGGGTTTTTCCAAACGACTTCTGCTACGTGGGGCTTGCAAGCTGGCATCCAGAACTTCGGTTACGCGCTCTTCCTGATGGATGATAGTGCCATCCAAAATGTGAACCGCAGTGGTGGCTGGAACATCGGTAGCAGCCCAAGTCTGGTAATCGCGGATCGCGGGATGGCGGCTACCATGAATACCACCAATCTCAATCGAGGTACCTTCGCCTTCATCTTCGACCAGCGCGGCTTGATGGCAGGCCTCGGACTGAAGGGGTCCAAGATCACTCGTATCAATCCAGGCCGGTGAACCACCGCGACCACCGATCATGAAAAACACCATGTCCAATCTGCCCCCCTCCGCCAGTTCGCCAATCACGCCTTACGTCTCCACCGGCCACCTACCACCAGCGGAAATGGTAAATGCCCTCGTCGCCGAGGCGCACGAGCGGTTCAAGTCCGACACGGAGGGGACGAACTCCCAAGTCTATCCCGCATTGGCGCGGGTGCCGAGCGAGCTGTTCGGGATCTGTGTGGTCGGGACTAACGGTAACATCTATGCGGTCGGAGATGCGGACTACGAGTTCACGATCATGAGCGTCTCGAAGCCGTTTATTTTCGCTTTGGTCTGCCAAGCACTCGGCGTGGAGGAGGTCCGGCAGAAAATCGGAGTCAATGCGACAGGGCGGGCATTCAACTCACTCGAAGGCATCGAGCGCGGCCCAGGCGGCCAGACGAATCCGATGGTGAACTCCGGAGCCATCGCCACCACCAGCCTAGTGCCGGGCGACACTTTCGAGGCCAAGTGGAAATTCATTCATGAGGGCTTGTCGAAATTTGCCGGTCGTCCCCTGCCGCTCAATGAGGAGGTCTACGAGTCGGCCACGGCCACCAATTTCCGCAATCAAAGCATCGCCCGCATGTTGCAGAGTTACGGCCGAATTTATGATGATCCGGCGCAAGCGGTGGACCTCTACACCAAACAATGTGCGCTGAATGTCAGCGCCAAAGATCTAGCCGTCATGGGAGCCACGCTGGCAGACGGCGGGGTGAACCCGATCACCAAGGAACGCGTGGTAGACGCCAATGTCTGTCACTACGCGTTGGCCGTGATGACCACTGCGGGCTTGTATGAAACGTCGGGCGACTGGCTTTTCGACATAGGGCTACCCGGCAAGAGCGGCATCGGCGGCGGAATCGTCACGGTCTCACCGGGAAAAGGCGGACTCGGCACGTTTGCGGCACCGCTCGACGCCGCCGGAAACAGTGTCAAGGGCCAGCTCGTCGCGAAATTCCTTTCTCAAAGCCTTGGCATGGACCTCTTCGTCTCCCAGCCTAAAGTTTGATTTTTCCCTAATACCACTCACAAAATGAACACAAAAACCGCGCCGCAGAACGGCACCACTGGAGAGCCGCAGGATTCTTGGTTGCCCATGGTGGTCATCGCCATGGGTCAGATGCTCATGTCCTTCAATGTCGCCGCTCTTCCGGTCTCGATGAGCGGCATGGTCAAGAGCTTCAATACCGCGCCGACCACGGTGGGCACGGCCATCGTCATGTATTCGCTCGGCGTCTCAGGCTTCGTGATGCTTGGCGGCAAGCTCGGCCAGCGCTTCGGCTCGAAGATCTTTTTCCAAGTCGCGGTGGCGCTGTTCCTCGCGGCAATGATCATCATGGTGGTCAGTCCGACCGCCACGGTGATGCTTGCGGGACAAGCGCTCGCCGGCTTCGCGGGCGCATCGCTCGTGCCCTCACTGGTCGCACTGATCGCGAATCATTATAAGGGCACCCAGCAGGCGAAGGCCGTCGGCTTGCTCGGCTCGGCGCGAGCCATCGCCGGAGTGCTGGCATTCGTCATCGTCGGTTATGTGGCGATGATCAACTGGCGGCTCGCGTTCGGCCTGCTCATCGCCCACGCGTCCGTGCTGCTGCTCCTGAGTTTCAAACTCAAACCATCCGCACCCAAGCCGGAGGTGAAAATCGACGTGTTCGGCGTGATCCTGTCTGCGGTCGCAGTCATTCTCATTAGTTTTGGATTCAACAATCTTCGCAACTGGGGGATGTCGTTAGCCCGGCCCGCAGCGCCGTTTGATATATTAGGCGTATCGCCGGCACCGTTGATGATCGCCTTGGGCATCGTGATCTTCATGGCGTTTTTCCTGTGGAGCCACAAACAAGCGAGCAAGGGGAAAACCCCGCTGCTAGCCCTCCAAGTCGTCGAATCACCGAAGGAATGGGCAGCCGTCCTCGCGCTCTTTCTCGTCGTCATGGTGGAAGCCGCCATCAACTTCACGGTGCCGATGTACATTCAGATTATCCAAGGGCGCACCAGCGCGGCGACGTCGGTGACGATGATGCCCTTCATGCTGACGGTATTTTTCACTGCGATCCTCATCGTCAAGCTCTACGGCAAATACGCCCCACGCACGATCGCGCGTTGGTCCTTCACTCTGGTGGCCACCGGAGCACTGTGGCTCGCGTTCGTCGTGAGCAATGACTGGAGCGTCTTCCCCGTCATCATCGGCCTGATCATAGTCGGCCTCGGCCAGGGAGCACTGGTGACACTGCTCTTCAACGTCCTCGTCACTTCATCGCCCAAGGAACTGGCGGGCGACGTGGGCGCACTCCGCGGCGTGACCCAGAACCTCGCCGCCGCCGTGGGCACCGCCGTCATGGGCACGCTGGTAGTCGGCGTGCTCAGCGCGGGCATTATCAACCGCGTCACCGACAACCCGCTGATCACCTCGGAAATGAAAGCGGAGGTGGATCTCGGCAGCATCAATTTCCTCAATAACGACCGCTTGAAAGAGCGCTTCGAAGCGACCAGTGCCACACCCGCGCAGATCGCCGAGGCCGTGACCATCAACTCGGAGACCCGCCTGCGGGCGCTCCAAATCGGATTCTTCGTACTCGCCAGCATGGCGCTTTTCGCCATTGTTCCCTGCGGCTGGCTGCCGGATTATCGGCCCGGCGAGTTGTCCGACAAGAAATCCAAATGACCGAGCGAAATTCACCTCCGATGAAGCCCCGACTGACTCACCCCAAATCTCTAGTCCGCTTCATGGCGGTCTCTTTCACCTGCGTCGTCTTCGGCAGCGGCTGCTCTCGCAAAGCACCGCCTGCCGCAGAAGTCGCCCGCCCGGTCAAAACCACCGTCGTCACCCTCGGCGGGGATTCCCGCACTCGAACATTCCCCGGCCGGGTCGAGGCTTCGAAACAAGTTGAACTGACGTTCCAAGTCGGCGGCTTGATCGTCGATCTACCCGTCCGTGAGGGCCAGAAAGTCACCAAGGGCGATGTGGTCGCCCAGCTCCGTCAGGATGATTTCAAAGCTAGGCTCGCGGCACTGCAAGGCCAGCTCGACCGCTCACGCGCCGACTTGCAATCATTGTTAGGTGGTGTCAGACCCGAGGAGCGGATGCGGCTTGAGGCGCAACTGCGTTCTGCGGAAGCGACTCTATCCAACGCCCGCTCCGAGTTCCGCATGGCGGAGCAACTCATTCAAACCCGTGCGATTTCCCGCTTGGAGTTCGAACGCGCCGAGACGGCCGTGAGCGTTGCCCAGGAAAACCAAGAAGCCGCTCGCCAGACCCTCGAAGCAGGGCTCATCGCCCGCGAGGAAGACGTCCAAGCGAAAGAAGCGGTGGTCCGCGGCTTGGAAGGCCAAGTCGTCGAGGCGAATCTCCAACTCACCGACTCCACCCTGCGGGCACCCTATGACGGGGTGATCGCCCAGCGCTTCGTGGAGCAAGGGCAAAATGTCCGCGCCCAACAGCCCGTGGTAAAGTTCCAGGACGTCAATGAAATCGACATCGTCGTGGACGTGCCCGAGGCAGTGATGATGGCCGATCTCCGCGCTGCCGATATCATGCGGCTCGAGGCGGAATTCAGCGCCGCTCCGGGCCTAGGTTTCCCCGTTCACATCAAGGAAATTGCACAACGGGCGGACCCGGTGACACAGACCTTCGGCGTCCGGGTGGCCATGAAAGTGCCTGAGGGAATCAACCTGCTGCCTGGCATGACATCGACAGTTTCACTCTCATACCGCCGCGCCAGCATCTTGGGTGGCAGAATTTTAGTGCCGGCTTCCGCAGTCTTCAAAAGCCCCTCCGGCGAGCAAATCACTTGGGTGCTGGGCGCAGATCAAACAGTGGCCCGCCGCCCGGTCACGCTGGGTGAAGCTAGCGGCAGTCAAATCGAGGTCGCAAGCGGTCTCGCATCCGGCGACCGCATCGCCGTGGCAGGTGTGGCGTTCCTACGGGAAGGCATGAAAGTGCGTGATCTCGGTGACGGTCTTGGAGGTGGACAGCCATGAATCCCGGCGAATTTTCGGTCAAAAACAACCGGATGATCTACATGGCCATGGCCATGGCGATCATCGGCGGAATTCTCGCCTACTTGAACATGGGGCGCTTGGAAGATCCCGAGTTCACCATCAAGCGTGCCCTTATCATCACACCCTATCCGGGAGCCAGCGCGAAAGAGGTGGCGCAGGAAGTGAGCAATCCCATCGAAGTCGCTTGCCAACAACTCAGCCAGCTCGACTTCGTTAGATCCGAATCCTCGCGGGGACGCTCGGTGGTTTCGGTCGATATTAAAGCCCAATACAACAAGGATACCATCCCCCAAGTCTGGGACGAGTTACGCCGCAAAGTCTCCGATGTCCAAGCTCAATTGCCGCCCGCCGTGCGCGGCAACTCCATCGTGGTGGACGACTTCGGCGATGTGTTTGGCATTTTCTTTGCGATCACGGGCGAGGGATTTTCCTCATCGGAGCAGCGTCGTTATGTCGATTTCCTGCGCCGCGAATTGCTGCAGGTATCGGGCGTCAAAAGTGTCGCTTTGTTTGGCGAGCAGCGTGAAGTGGTCTTCCTCGAAATTTCGCGGCAGCGGCTCTCCCAGTTAGGACTCAATGAAGAGTTGATCTATCAAAAACTCCAAGAGCGAAACATCGCCGCAGACGGTGGGCGCATCCGCGTGGGGGACCAACACATTCCACTCGACCCGACTGGCTCCTTCACCTCCGTGGATGAGATGTTGGAAATGGTGATCGGCTCCGACCAGAGTGGTCGCCAACTTCGCTTGCGGGACATCGCCACGGTGGAACGCGCCGATCAAGATCCACCCCGGCGCTTGCTCCGCTACGATGGAAAAAATGCCATCGGCCTCGGTATTTCCAGCGTGCCGGGTGGCAATGTCGTCAAAATGGGCGAGGCCATCCGCGAAAAACTTGCACAACTGGAAGTCAACCAGCCGGTCGGCATGGAAATCGGCGAAATCAATTTCCAGCCAGAAGCCGTCACCAACGCGGTGAACGAATTCATGTTCAACTTAGGCAAGGCGGTAACCATCGTCTTCGTAGTGCTGATCTTCGCGATGGGTCGCAAGACCGGCTTCATCATCGGCTTGGTGCTGTTCATCACCATCATGGCGACCTTCCTGGTGATGTATATGAAGGGCGATCTGCTGATGGAGCGCATTTCCCTCGGCGCACTAATCATCGCGCTCTGTATGCTCACGGATAATGCCATCATTGTCATCGAGGGCATCAAAGTCGGAATCGAATCGGGGAGAAACAAAATGGAAGTCGTCCGCGAAGTCGTCGCAGAAAATCAATGGCCGCTCTTCGGCGCAACGGCGATCGGTGTGATCGCCTTCGCCGCGATCGGACTCTCTCAGGATTCTACCGGAGAATATACCAACTCGTTGTTTTGGGTCATTTTGATCGCACTCACCTTGAGCTGGATTTCATCCGTTACGGTGACTCCCTTGTTGAGCTATGTGATGTTCAAACCACTTCCTGCCAGCAAGAAGACGGAAAACAGCGATCCCTACAAGGCGCTGCCTTTCCAAGTCTATCGAAAAATCCTGGTGCTGGCACTGCGCTTCCGCTGGACGGTCGTGATCCTCTGCATCGTGATGTTCATCGCGTCTATCTTCGGATTCAGGCAGGTCAAACAGAGCTTCTTCCCGCCCGCCACCCGGCCTCAATTCATGGTCGATGTATTCCTGCCCGCCAGCAATCACATCCGTGAGACGGAAACCTTTGCCAGCGAGATCCAACGCTTCGTCCAAGAACAACCGCATGTTACTCATGTCACCTCCTTCATCGGTGGCGGAGCCTTGCGCTTCCTCTTGGTTTACTCACCCGAAAACGAGAATCCCGCCTATGTCCAATTTCTGGTGGACGTGGATGACCCGGACAAGATCTCGGACCTGATGGTAAAAATCCAAAAACGCCTCGACGAAAACTATCCGAATGCCAATGCCATCGCCAAGAAGTTCATGCTCGGACCAGGCGATGGAGGGCGCGTGCAAGTGCGTTTCCAAGGGCCCGACTCTGCCGTCCTTCGGCAACTCGGCAATCAGGCGGTGAGGATTCTCGAGGATGATGCGCAAGCCGTCTGTGTGCGCAACGACTGGCGCGAACAGGTCAAGTCGATCCGCCCGGAACTGCTAGATTCTCAGGCACGTCGCAATGGCATCACTCGGGTAGAGGTCGCTCGTGCGCTGCAAAGCAGCTTCGAAGGTCGCCCGGTGGGTTCCTATCGTGAACCAGGCAGTGCCGGTGTGGGTATTTTCCCTCAGGAAACCCGTTTTCTGCCAATCATCGCCCGTCCACCTCTCGCGGAACGCAACGATGTGGGGACCATCAACAGCTTGCAAATCTGGAGCCCTGTCGCCGGGCGGATGATCCCGATGAACCAAGTGGTCTCAGGATCGCAAGTCGTCTGGGAAGATCCCGTCGTCATGCGCCGTGACCGATTTCCGACTCTAACGGTGCACGCCGATCCCCGCTCGGGACTCCCCAGCGAGTTGCGTGACCGGGTAGTGGAGAAAATTCAGCAGATCATACTCCCACCTGGTTACTCGCTTTCTTGGGGCGGAGAACATGAAGACTCCACACGAGCCCGCGCTGCCTTGGCGGAGCCGCTGCCCTACGTCCTGGCGCTGATGATTTTCATCGTCGTCTGTTTGTTCAACTCCATGCGAATCACGCTCTTGATCTGGTTGATCATCCCGCTCTTCATCATCGCGGTTACTGCCGGCCTCTTGCTCACTCGGATGCCATTCGGCTTCATGGCCACCCTCGGTGTCCTCGCACTCGGTGGCGAGTTGATCAAAAATCAAATCGTGGTGCTCAGTAAAATCCTGACCTTGATTGGCAAAGGAATTTCTCCCTATCAGGCTCTGTTGGATGGTGGCACGGCGAAAATGCGCCCGGTGTGCATGGTCGTGCTGACGACGGTGCTCGGCATGATTCCGATGCTGACCGACCCGTTTTTCGGCTCGATGGCCGTCTGCATCATGTTCGGCCTGTCCTTTGCCGCCGTGCTCTCACTGATCGTGACTCCCGTGCTCTACGCCATTTTCTTCGGAGTCAAGGAGCCTAAATAGTCACTCATCCAAACCAACCTAACATCGGCACTACGCACGCAGAAGCTTGAACTCCGGACAATCGTCCGATCGCCATCGCGCAGCCTCCATTTCGGTATTCTATTTTGGCAAAGGGTCTAAAGGCAGTGGAATGAAGTGCCTAACTCCAGTTTACTTGGAGATTTCCAAAATCATCGCACTGCAAGGTGCTAGATCGGGAAGGGATATGCCTTCCTTGTCGGCTTGTCCTGACCACTCGTCGGCGAGTCGGCTCGTGAATTTTTTCGGTCCATGACCGCTGCGGCCCATGAAGTTCCATGCGTGCTCTGGAATGCTAACATGAACTCCACGCAAAGTCTCACTGCCATGGAAGTTTGCGACGACGAGGAAAGATTGGCCGCTCTTGAAATCATGACGGAGAAAGGCGTAGAGCCAATGCCCGGAGACGGTTTCATCCCCCACCCTGCCGAACTTCGGGTTGTGCAAGTTCGCGTGATTGAGACCATAGAATTCGCCAGCGGTGAATGCGAGATTCTGAGTCACTTGGATAAGCTTCGCATACCATTCGCGAAGTGCTTTTTGTGCAGTGCTCAGTCGGCCCCCGTCATATTTTCCACCGTTTATCCATTTGGTAAACTCAGGCATCGACCAGTAGTCGAAAATCGTCGTGCGCGCGTCGTCGCCGCCGAAGCCTTCGGCGCCCGCTGCGGGTTCACCCACCTCCTGGCCGTGATAGAGCATCACCGGACCTCGGCCCATGGCGAAGAGCACTGCGGAAACCGGGCGACCGACATTCATACCCAGCCCACCCCACTCCTTGGGACTGGCGAGGCGGACTTCATCGTGATTTTCCGCATACCGCAGCGACTGGTGGAATCGCTTGCCAGTGAAAGTGAGTGGATCGAGATCATTCGCCCATTTTCCGGAGTCATAGATTCCTTCTAGGATATCATAGCAAGGATCATCATAAACGGCATCGAAGCCAGCGTCTAGCAACTCGTCGAGGACGTGGCCGGAGGTGAGTTTTGCCGGGTCATTGTCGTAGGCTTCTGCGGAGAAAAAAACATCTGCATGGCGAGCGCGGGCACGCTTCACCGCCCAGCGCCAGAACTCCATGGGAATCATGTGCGCCATGTCCGCACGGAAGCCGTTGACGCCGAGCGCCTGCCAGTAAGCAAGAATGGCATCCATGGTGCGCCAAGTTTTCGGCACCCCGACGAGGGGGGTGTCCGGGCCAGGGAGATGGGAGCTTGCACGGCCTTGGGTATAGTCGTGGCCATAGTTCAATTTCACGGTTTCATACCAGTCGTTGAGCGATGGTGCCCAAGAAGCCACGTTGTTGCCGGTGACTCTGCCGAAGGATGATTCCGGCGCGAATTTCCCATCACAGCCGGGCATCTCCGCAGTGGGCAGCTTGAGTGGCGGGCCACCACCGGCATCGTTAGGACCTAGATAGTAAAAATGATTATCACGGTCGAAGAAGACATCGTGCCGATCACCTTGGCCGAAGGATACATCCGGCTTGATGTCGGAAGCATAGGAACGAGCAACGTGATTGGGCACGAAGTCGATGATCACTTTGAACTCGAGCGAATGACAGCGTTTGACGAGTGCCTCGAACTCCAGCAAGCGCTTCTCTGGATCAACGGCGTAGTCCGGACACACGTCGAAGTAGTCCTTGATGGCATACGGACTGCCGGCGATGCCTTTCAAAATATCCGGTCCATCAGCAGGCCGCTTCGGATAGGCGGTGCCGCTCGCTTGTTCGAGCACACCGGTCAGCCAAATGTGGGTAAAACCCATGTTTTTTAACGAAATCAAAGCCGTTTCATGGATGTCGTTGAACTTTCCACAACCATTCTCAGCAAGCGTGCCATTCGTTTTCCGGGTCTCATTGGTATTGCCAAAGGTGCGGACCATCAATTGATAGATCACGGGGCGGATCGGCTTGGCGGAGTGACTGCGAAGTGGCATCGCCGCCATCAAAACACTGGGAGCGAGGCCTTGCCAAGCCATAGTCAGGGAGGAGCGACATCGGAGTCGCGCTTCGAGCGCTCTTCGCGAATCACTGCCAGCCCATCATAGAGGGCGGAAAGAATCACTACCAGCGTCACCAACGCACAGCCACCCCACCAGACGAGAACCCGCCACGGGCTTTCCCAAATCCAATGATCGAGCACCCAAATCCCAAGCCCTAGCATCGTCAACGGGACCAGCACCATCCGCCCGAGCCACTTCCGGCGTTCTATCCGGTCATACAGAATTGCCCGAGCCAAGCTCTTGCTGTCACTCCATGAACCGGATTTCTTCTCAGTCATCGCGGTAAGCCTACGGCATCCCCAGTGGAGCCAACGAGTTCATATACCACTCCCAGAGTCGCCATGCGCCGAACATCCACGCCGCCGCTCCCATCGCGAGAAATGGGCCAAACGGCAATTGCTTCCCAAACCCGATCCGGCCGATCACCGCCGCGAGGATCGCAAAGACGGATGCCGCGAACAGCGAGAAAAACACGCCCGTCCAGCCGAAGAACCCACCGATCATCCCTAGCAAGTGCACGTCTCCCATCCCCATCGCCTCCCGCGGGATCACTGTGCTCGTCGCCATCCCGTCGAGCGACTTGATCTTGGACAAGTGATGCACCGTCCCATCCGGCAACTGCACCTCCAGCTCGCGGATGATCATCGCTCCGCCGCCGACCGACTCGCCGCTCACGCAGATGTCGGTGGTTTCGACTAACAAGCGATCCGACTTCCTTGAGAAAATATCCCACCAAGCGATTTCTTCGCCGTCGATGACGAAGCACATGGGATCCTGATCATTTTCCGGTTCCTTGAGCGACCATGCGACGGGTTTCTCAAACTTGAGCGCCTTTTTCCCGAATGCCTTTTTCCCCAACTCGACCACCGCCCATAATCCAAAAAATCCTGCCACCCAGCCGATCGCACCCTGTTTGAGTCCCTCCACCCAAGTCCCACCTTCGCCTGCCAGCACCGGCAATTGCGGCCAGACGGCACAAGCTCCGAGCCCAATCACCAAGCCCGCCCATGTTAGCGAAGTGGGGATAATCAGGTGCTCAGCATCGATGAAGGTGATAGAAACGAGCAAAGCCATCAGCACCCATAGGAAAACAATTACCCCCACCGATAGCGGCGCAAACTGCCACCACACCGCCGTAAAAAGCAGGGCCGTCAAGAGCTCGACTCCGAAATAGCGGAACGCAATCGGCGCATGACATTCCCGACATTTCCCCCGCAGCCAGAGCCAGCTGATCATCGGAAAATTCAGCCACATCGGAATTGGATTCTTGCACAGCGGACAGAACGAACGCTTCGGCTCATTGACCGACATCCCGAGCGGCACTCGATAAATCACGACGTTCAAAAATGATCCAATACAGGCCCCGATGAGAAATGCAGGGATGAACCAAAGCCAGTGATCAAAGGGCGGGTAGAAAGACACGGTAGGCAAGATGCCACCATTCAAGCCAAGTGCGCCCGCCTGCCAAGGAGAATAAGACCCGCAGTAGAATTCTCATTTCC